>JALVVQ010000041.1 GCA_027023325.1 Campylobacteraceae bacterium
ACGCAGAGCACTGTATGGTGTGATCGTCCTGACGGATATCAAGACCATGAAGATCAATGCAGTTTACATCAACGAAAAGCTAAGACTGGCGCTGGATGAGCTTACCAATATCAAAACGCTACTGCTAAAGAAGGTAAAAAACAAAAATAAAGCACTCTTGGGTGCCGCGATACAAGTAGGTGTCTCTGCCGAAAGACTTTCATCCAATTACATGATGAAAATATGGAAGATAGAGGACCCCAACATTAAAAAATACTGGGGAAAAAATATAGAGACGCTCTTGCACTCCTTAAACACACACTCAAAACCTCAGCCTTTGCGAAAGACCCTGCATTCAAGAAGCACTTGGACGTGTGTGACAAAGAGTTTAACTACTTTAAAGTGGTTTACAAAATGAATATGCGTGTACCAGCACTCATACACAAACATGTGTCACAGGTACTCGACAGCTCAAACACACTCATCGAGATGATACTCGCACGCAAATAACCAAGCGTACCTGCACGGGTACCTGCGGGTGTCTGATGCTTTAGATATATTTTTGAGACTGCTATTCCAATACGCATTAGAGGGGTCGGGTATCAAATCTTAAATATGTTATCATATCAAACTGAAATCTTAAGGTAGCGCTATGGCACGACAACCCCGTGTGGATCTTATCGGCTTTCATCATGTCGCCAACCAAGGTGTTTACAAAGCCAATATCTTTGCTACAATTTTGGAAAAAGAGAAATTTCTCTCCATCGTCTGCAAAGCCTGCGATACCTACAATATCATACTGCACGACTACTGTATCATGGACAACCACTACCACCTGCTACTGGAAACCAAACGGGAAAACCTCTCCTATTTTATGCGGCAGATCAATGGAAACTATGCCATCTATTTCAATAGGAAGCAAGAGCGATCAGGTCCCCTCTGGAAAGGACGCTACAAATCTTGGTATATCGTCCACGAAGAGTATCTGGAATATACGATCAAATACATCGAATACGACCCCATCAAAGCCAATCTCTCCTTTTTTCCTGCAGACTATCCTTATACACTCAGTGCTGCTATTTTAGGCACCGAAACTATCGTGCCCTGCGCACAGAAATCACTAATGGTAGAAAAATACACCGAACGAGAGCTCAAACAGTTTCTCCAGTCTGACCTGACCAAAGATGAGCTTGGTGCCTTAGATGATGAAAAGCGGAAAAAGGTTGCACGCAGCAAAACAGGCATCAAGATAGAACGGGATGTGCCTCTAGATAGCTATTTTAACAACCTCCACTCCAAAGAAGAACGAAACAGTGCCATGCAAAAAGCCTATCTTGATGGCTATACACAAGGAGAGATTGCCAAAACACTAGGCGTAAGTGCCGCCTTGGTCTCCTACTGCATCAAAAAGCTATCCTGAATCCCTTCACCAGATTTTAGCCATAAAAGACCTCCCCCTACCTCTTTATCCTAGATTATCAATCTCTTTTCTGTAGATATTTCCACCTATTGCACCAAAGTATATACCATAGATAGTAAATAGTATTTTTGTAACATTTTTGTAACATATTGTTACATATTAGAAATTATTATATATAAAAAATAAGAAATATTATGCTTTACTGCTATTTTATGTCATAATCTTATTCGAACTACTTAATAAGGAGGTTAGGCTATTGAGTAAGACAATAGAAAAAAGCGTGACTCTAGCGTCAGAAAATGTTTCTACTGACAGCAGAAGAGGCTTTCTCAAGGGCATGTTTATGTCCGTAGCAGCAGCGGGTGTCGTCGCACCTGTTGCACTAAAAGCAGATGATGCAGCAATCACAGAAGAAGCAGAGTGGGGTGTCAAACTAGGGATGCCTGTAGATAAATATGGATATGGGCAGCGATCTCCTTATGAGCACAATGTAGTCAGGCGGGTCACTGACCTGCTTTCATCAGGTGACATGTATGCCTCTGTGGCTATGTGTCCCATCCATGAACTTGAAGGCGGCATCATTACCCCTAACGGACTGTTTTTTAACAGATCCCATGGGGGTACGGCGATCATAGATCCCAATAAATACCGATTGATGATCCATGGATTGATAGAAAAGCCTATCGTTTTGACACTTGAGCAACTCAAAAGGTATCCGAGCGAAAGTAGAATTCACTTTATCGAATGTCCTGCCAATGGTTCTGCCGAGTGGAGAGGACCACAGTTCAACAGTATTCAATTTACCAAAGGGATGATGAGTTCTGCTGAGTGGACAGGCGTAAAGCTTTCTGTACTGCTCGAAGACCTTGGTATCAAACCTGAGGCAAAATGGATGCTTGCTGAAGGAAGTGATAACTCAGAAATGGGCAGAACGATACCTATAGAGAAGGTCATGGATGATGCCATGCTGGTCTGGGGACAGAACGGTGAAGCATTGCGCCCTGACCAAGGCTATCCTGTCAGACTGCTCGTACCGGGCTGGGAAGGCAACCTCAATGTCAAATGGCTCAAGAGACTTGAATTTGGCGATAAGCCTTGGCATGCAAAAGAAGAGACTTCCAAATACACCATGCTTCAGCCTAGTGGCAAAGCCATTCAGTTTTTCTGGCCTATGGAAGTCAACTCTATCATTACTTCTCCTTGTCCCGAAAAACCATGGACTGATTTGAAAAAAGGTGACATGGTAGAGATAGAAGGACTAGCATGGAGTGGACAGGGAACCATCCAACATGTAGATATCTCGTTGGACGGTGGTGATAACTGGACAGAAGCTGCCATCAAAGGACTTGTCCTTCCTAAATCATGGACAAGATTTAGCATGATTATCAAATGGGACGGCAAACCACTGGTACTTCAAAGCCGCGCCACGGATGATACAGGCAATACGCAGCCAACGATCAATCAAGAGATCGCTGCAGTCGGTGTGGAATCTGTCTATCACAGGAATGGCATCTGCAGCTGGGAAGTCAAAGCAAACGGGGAGGTAAACAATGTACATGTCAGAGGTTAGAAAACCACTTATGGGCGCACTGCTTGCACTCTCGTTGGCTGCTTCGACTGCAACAGCAGGATCTGAGATGAAAAAAAATGTTGATGGTGCAGTGATGTATCCGACAGAAAAAGGACACTATCAAGCCTATGCCGTCAATACACAAAGCAAAAAAGGTTTCTCTGCCTATGGCAGAACACCTACGGCTGCCGAGATCAAAGCCTGGGACAAAGATGTCATGCCTGACGGCACAGGTCTACCGGAGGGCAAAGGCTCTGTCGAACAGGGAGATGAACTTTTCGCAGATCAGTGCGCGATGTGTCATGGTGACTTCGGTATGGGTGGCAAAGGCTACCCAACACTTTCTGGAGGACAGGGAACGCTCAAGAATCAGCTTGTTGATGCAGCTGCTGGCGATGAGCCACCGGTCAGAACCATCGGAAGCTATTGGCCTTATGCCAGTACGCTGTTTTGGTATATCCAGTCAGCCATGCCGTTCCCACATCCTAAGAGTCTCAGTAATGATGAGACCTATGCACTCGTCGCCTATCTCCTCTCCGTCAATGAGATCGAGATCGATGGACAAGAGCTAGATGATGACTATGTGCTCGATCGTGCAAAGTTTCTCAAGATAAAAATGCCAAACAGAGATGGTTTTTACCCCAATGTAGATGGCGGTGTGGGGTCAAAAGAGGTAGCAAAATTTCTCAATAATCCTGAAAACTATGGTAAAGGCACACGATGCATGAAGGGCTGTAAAGATGGCAAGGTAAGTCCCATCAAGTTTGAACTCAAAGATTTCAAACCAGCCATGTCAACTACGAGGGATCTCCCCAAAGAAGAAGGCAGCAAAACAGTATCCAAAGGACAAAAGCTCTATGAAGCCAAATGCAGCGCCTGCCATGCCAATGCAGCCATTGGTGCTCCGGTAGTCGGGGACAAAGAGGCTTGGGCGAAAGTCACAGCCAAAGGCATAGATGTGGTCTACAAGCATGCGCTCAGTGGCTTTAATGCTATGCCGCCCAAAGGTGGCAACATGGACCTCTCGGACGCTATTGTCAAAGAGATCGTAGATTATATGATCGAAGCTAGCAAATAGACCCAAGGGAGCGCTGCTCCCAGCAAGTCCAACACACAAAGGAGAAAGAATGAACTTGACAAAAAAGTTACTTATCGCATCAGCCATAAGTGGATTGCTTGCAACAGCATCTGTTGCAAGCGATATGAACCTAGTAAAAGAGGGTGAAAAGATTTTCAATACCAAAAAGCTAGGCAACTGTCTTGCCTGTCATGCCATCAATGGTAAAGAAATCAATAACCCCGGAAGCCTAGGCCCCAAACTGCAGTACCTGTCTTCATGGCCGGAAAAAGCGCTCTATGACAAGATCTATGATCCTTACACCACCAATCCAATATCAGC
>JALVVQ010000042.1 GCA_027023325.1 Campylobacteraceae bacterium
TCAAAGCCGAAATTTCAGCCACTGCTGATATCATTACAGCTTCTGCTCAGCTTGCTACCTACTACATCATAAGTGTATCAATCGATCCCTCTGTGATCACAGAAGCACAGAAGCAACAGCCTATGACATCTTACCTGCATGCATTGGATGTTATTAAAAAGAGTGATCTTGGTCAAAACAACAACATATTTCATAAAAAATTTGAAAAGATAAAAGAAGTCTATTTCTTCAATACCATGTCAGGCAGAATGTCCAGAAGACCCATTCCTGCTCTAATGATAAAGAAAAATTATCAGGCCTATCTCTATGCGCTGGTCAGCACCAAGCTGATCACTGCTGCATCAACAGAGGGCAAAAAGATAACGATGCAAATGCCCTAGGGCTTTACCCCGGCTAGTCTGGAATACTATGGTCTTCTTTTTCGCCTGCGGTATTTATCGCTACTTCTAGGCTCTCTCCGCTCCCCTCTTTTTCCTTTGGTGTAGCAGGCATCACAAACCGCATATCTATAGGAAAAGTCCAATGTCTTACCGCAGCGATTACACTGTTTGGTAAAGTTGCCTTTTTGTAGTGATGTTTCGATAAAGCGATTGAGTCGCACTCTGGCTTCAGTTGCCTTTTGGTGCTCCTTGAAATGCTCAGAGAACTTGAACCCAAGCCAGAGATAGAGGGAAACCTCTTTGACTCTATCCTCGGCATTGAGTAGTTCATCGTTGGTGTGTGCATAGGGTGGGAGGTCCCTTGGCGGGATATAGGGCACCGCCTCATCTTTTTCCAGAAGCGCCAGATAGCGGCGGAAAACCGATTCGATATAAGGGGAGCGTATCCCTACGGGGGCACAGGAGAGATGGTACTTCGCACGCAGATCCAAATCATACTCACCTACAATCGCTGCGATCTCCAGCATCCCCTCGATATTGGCCGTGACAAAGGGGCCATCAAACTCCATATTGTCTGCAAAAAATGCCAAGATCTCCAACAGGTCTTCTGTCTCCAGTATCTCTCCAATGAGTAGTACATGGTCCATGCTTGCCATAACAGAGAAGGGGAGTGCAATATCGGGAAGAGGGGTATGAAAGCGGTCGGCGATCGTCTTGAGTGCTGAATCATCCAATGCTCCGACAAACCCATGCTCTTCCATACCATAGCGCCCAGCACGCCCTGAGATCTGGAGTACTTCAGTCGCAGTCAGCTCTCTGCGGTGCAGCCCGTCAAACTTGTTGTCTCTGGAAAAAAGGATGGTTTTGATGGGCAAGTTCAGCCCCATAGCGATTGCATCAGTGGCTACCAGCAGGTCACTCTCTCCTTCGCGAAACTTTCTTGCCTCCTCTCTGCGCACTTCAGGAGAGAGGTTGCCATAGACTACTGAGACCCGATACTTTCCAGACAGTCTCTGCTTGTAGGCAAGCACCTCTTTGCGGGAAAAGGCGATGATGGCGGTTTGGGGCGCTATCCTTTTGATTGGTGTGGGCGCGGGCAGCACTTCCAGAGGGGTTTTTCGCTCGAAATAGACTATCTCCAGCTCCTCTCTCAAATAGGCCACAATCTCAGAGACCGCCTCGATCGCGTCAGTCGAGCCTGTCAATATCACCTCTTTGGCAGGGGCACCGATAAGGGCGTTTGCCCATGCCCAGCTACGATCACGGTCATTGACCATCTGTATCTCATCGATTACACAGACATCGACATCCACGGAGAGATTGAGCATCTCTATTGTAGAACTGATATGCGTAGACTCCTCGTCGATCATCTCCTCTTCACCTGTGATAAGCGAGCAGGGCACACCTCTCTCCTTCAGTCCCTCGTAGCCTTCCAGTGCAAGTAGTCGAAGTGGCGCTAGATAGTAGCCACTGGTGGCTTCTGCCAGTCTCTTCATCGCCTGATAGGTTTTACCACTATTGGTGGGGCCTGCATGAAAGATGATCTTGCGCTTGAGCGAGCGCGCCAGAGGAAAAAGATTTTTGAAGTCCCGTATGGTCTGTGCCAAAAGCGCCTCTCTCATACGCTTCTCTTTTAGTGGCTTGAGATATTCGCCAAAGTGATAGAGGATGCGTTTGCGGCTCTTCTCTTTGATCTTGAGGTTCCCAGAGCTGATCAATTGCGGCTCAAGAAACTGTCTGATAAAGCGCTCTATGGTCGACACCTCCACTTCCAGACCACCGGAAAGTGTGACAAGCTCTTCTTTTAATGTCTCCACGGTAGCCAAAAAGTGGGTGACAAGTGTCTCCCTCTGTTTGTCCATATCTTCAGCGACAGGAAGCGTCTCATCCCTCCAGATACATGCATAGAGATATGCTTTGGCATAGGAGACTGAGATACGGTAGGGGATTTCACTGCCAAAGAGGGCAATCGTTTTGGGCTTCTCAATGATAAAATGTTCACTACTCTCTATAAGATAGTAGTGCGGGTTGATTGTCTTGATGATGCCCTCAAGAAGATCCACAGCAATGGGTACATGATAAAGATTGCTATCGGTCGGCATCTTTCGCAGCTGTGTGCAGGCAAGCGCCTCACTCATATAACGATTGGCAGAGAGGGCTTTGATAAAATGGCTGAGCTGATCGACCTTTTCGTTGATGCGTGACTGCTTGAGTGCCTGAAGGATCTCGATGACTTTTTCATCACTCTGCTTAAGCAAGGGGAGCATCTCTAGGGTATAGGAGCTTGTCAGCAGGGTCTTGGTAAAGTGTTCATGGGAGAAATCAAAATGATAGGTATGATAAAATAGCATCTCATTGCTGCTGGTAAATGTCACATCCAATGCATCTTCCAGCGTCTTTATGCGCTGCTGCAGTCGGATATAGCTCAGTTTGCTCTCTATCTTCTCCGCAGTGATCTTGACAGGTCTTAGCTCCATGAAACTCTCCAAAACTGCCTGCTCCTCCTCTCTGCTATGTGTGAAGCGCTCCAGCAGTGTCAGTATCTTATCTACTTTGTCGATAGACTTTATCGCTCTTGGGGCAGTAGGTGAGGGTACAGCAAGCGGTCTCTTTCCTGTGAGGTGATTCACGATCGCCTTTCTATAATGAAAGTCCCCTTCACTCCAGAGACGACGCAGTGCACGAATGTTCTCCTCCCTGTCAAGCGCAGAAACCTCAAGATCCAAAAGTAGTATCAACTCCAAGAGCTCATCATCAGAGAGTGTAGTGATGCCTTCATCGAAAGGGAGATTTCCAAAGAGTTCCCGTACCTTATTGTTAAGCTTGATAGTATGTTTTCTTTTTTTCTTTGCCATAGATGATATTATAGTATAAGGAAGTATTTTTTAAGCTAACAAGAAGTAACAAGTAAAATTATATTAAAAAATATATTTTAAGAATAGGGGGAATATTTTCCATATTTATAACTATTAATATTTTTTTAAATACTATATAATGGCACTTTTGAAAATATAAAAATTTCTATTAAAAAATATGTACTTATTTAGGTATAATTCCTAGAGTTACTATAGATATCATGGCGGAGCAAATGAAAAATATAATAAAAACAGGAATAATACTACTGACTTACACCATAATCTCCATACCACTTTTTGCAACTGGCAGCTATGGAATCACAGAAACAGAGGGAAGCGTCAGTCTCAATCCATTGGATATCTTAAGCGGAAGAGCAAGATATCACCCAAAAAAAGTATCCAGAAGAGTGTTGATCAAACAGACTAAGAAACAACGCCTCCGCACAAGAAAAGATCTCAAAAAGACACTCTATCTTACCTTTGATGACGGGCCGGGGAAGGGCACAGCCAATGTACTGCGCGTGCTCGAGGAGGAGAGCGTAGAAGGTACGATGTTTTTCATAGGGAGAAAAGTCGAAGGACATAGGTCACTGTACAATCAGGCGCTCTCCATGCCCAATCTCCTGATAGCCAACCATACCTATTCGCATGCCAATGGAAAATATGAGAAGTTTTACAGCCAGATTACTACAGTAGTCAAAGATGTGGATAGGGCGCAGCGCATCATCGGCGGTGCGAAATACCTAAGACTGGCAGGAAGAAATGTCTGGAGACTTCCCAAATACCATAAAAATGATTATGCGCTAAGTAAGCTCCATAGAAATATAGAGAGTCCAAAATATACAGCACTATCCAATAGAGGCTATCAGATCTATGGCTGGGATATTGAGTGGCAATTTAATCACAGTACAGGATCGCCTTCTTATGGTGCGGAGCGCATGATAAGTAGAATCAATGCATTGTATAGAAGCCGGCACATTGTCAGTGCAGGGAAAATGGTACTTTTGGTACACGATGCTATGTTTAGAACCCAAAATGGACTTCAGCAACTTAGGGAGTTAATACAGATACTCAAAGCAGATGCATGGCAGACAGATACTCAAAGCAGATG
>JALVVQ010000043.1 GCA_027023325.1 Campylobacteraceae bacterium
CTACCATACTATTTAATAATATAAATTTTGATTTTAATTCATACTCTTCATTATTGAATTGATGCCCACTGGTTAAAAAGTTTTCCAATAATGCCTTCATGCCAAATACTCTTTCAAGAAAAAGACAAAAGAACATACTCTTTTATGCGCCAACATATCTTGCTTTCTCCCCTCATCATTTTATACTGCACTATTTTCTAGCAGAATGAGTGTAACACAAAGATGCTAAAAACTATACTTTTTTTGAAACTATTTTGCTTTCTCTAAATATTTTCCTTCTACTGTATCCACTTTAATCATCTCTCCTTCAAGTACATGAAATGGTACCTGGACTACTGCACCGCTCTCCAGTGTTGCCGGTTTTTTACCACCCTGAGAATCTCCTTTGAAATTGGGTGGGGTCTCGACGATTTTGAGCACCACTGTTTGTGGGATTTCCACTGAAATCGCTTGACCATTGTGAAAGAGGATGTCTGCCTCCATACCATCAATCATAAAGTCAAACGTCTCTTTGCCTACCTGCTCATGCGTAAGCCCAATCTGATCAAAAGTAGTCGTATCCATAAACTGTAGCATTTCGCCATCGTCATAAAGATACTGCATCGTCTTTTGCTCTAGTTCAGGTACCTCGAACTTATCTCCGGCATGTACCGTTTTCTCAATTACTTTCCCCGTCTTCAGGTTCTTCATTTTCATGCGCACAAAAGCGGCGCCTTTGCCCGGTTTGACATGCTGAAACTCTGTGACCCTGTAGGGGTTGCCATCAAGTTCCAGTCTCTTTCCTTTTTTAATCTCTCCCATACCTATCGTTGCCATATCTTCTCCTTGAAATTTTCTGGATTATATCCAATCTACCTTACTGTCGATATATTTTTGGGGTCGTGATGTATTTCCAACTCGTCATCGATATCCATCGCCTTGCTATTGTCCATCAATATTGGGATAAAAATCAAAGAGACAAAGACTGCTGCTACCGTACCAGAGATCAGAGCCACACCCAGTCCACCAAAGATCGGATCACTCGCCAAAAGTGCCGATCCTAGAATAATTGCAATGGCAGTCAGCATGATCGGCTTGGCTCTGGTAGCAGACGCAATCGCTATTGCTTTGCGCTTCTCCATCCCGTGTGCCTCCATCAGAGATTTGGCAAAATCTATCAAAAGTAGAGAGTTGCGCGAACTGATACCCATCAGGGCAATAAAGCCTATTAGTGAGGTAGCAGTCAAAAAGAAGGTCTGTGTCGTCACAAGATCTGCCACCCAATGCCCCACAATCACTCCGATAATGGAAAGAAATGAACCCAATAAGACCATGCCGCTCAAGACAAAGCTCTTATAGTAGATTACCAGCAAAATAAAGATTAGTACCAAGGCTGCGATAAAGGCTGCACCCAAATCTCGGAATGTATCCAGTGTCACCTTCATCTCACCATCCCATCGAAGTAAAAACTTCTCTCCACTTTTTTTATCTGTCAAGTACAGATCAAACATATAGGTGGTAAATCCTGCCTTTTCTACTTTATACTGCTTAGAAAAATAGGCTATCATTTTTTCTCTGGCATCTAGGAGAGGGTAGACCTGCGACTCCATATCTGTCTCCGCGATGACATTAATGATACGGTGCAGATCCTTATGCATAATCATAGGATTGGAGGGTACTTTTTTAATCGTCACCACCTCACTGAGTGGCACCATCATGCCTTTTTGATTCATGAGGTTCAATGAAGATATTTTATTATAAAGCGCCTCTTTACTTTCGCCTTTAAGCGTTTTTGTCTTTTCGTCCAGTCTCAAAAAGATATCAATCTGATCAGGTTCACTTGCCGAGTTTTTATGGGCGATAGCCATCCCTTCAAATGCCAAATAGATGATTTGATTGACCTGTTTGACACTGAGTGCGCTTCTTGCAATCTTCTCCTTGTCCGGTATCAGCTGATAACGCTCAAACATATCATCTGCCATGATGTCCACATCCACCAGTGTTTTTGTCTCCGAGAGTATTTTGGCTGTCTCCACGGCGAGTGTTCTCATTTTTTCCAGATTATCGCCTGTGACCTCTACCACAATGGATGCCAGGGTAGGAGGACCAGCTGGCTGCTCTATCATCTTGACCACAGTACCTGGCACGAGGGATTCACACTTTTTCTTGACAATCGGACGTAAGCGCTGTACCATCAAAAAAGAGGGCTCTTTTCTCATATGCTTATCTGTGAGGTTGACCGAAAGCTCTGCCACATTCTCACTGTTTTTCATGCCTGCGCCCTTGACCAATCCGGCATAGTCCAGCGGTATGCCTTCGCCCACAAAGAGCTCCATATTCATCACTTCTGGCTCATCTTGAAGCTCACCAATCACGCACTGTGCTGCCTGCATAGTCTGTAATTTGGAACTTCCTGTGGGCGTATCGATATAGACAGAATAGGTATTATCACTTTTTCCTGGCAACATTCTTGCCTTGACCAGCTTCACAGGTCCCAACATCATGATCGAGCCCACAAAAGCAAGCAGTGTCAACAAAAGTACAATCAATTTTCTGAATTTACTGTCCAGTATCCAGTATACAAATTTAGCAAAACTACTCATGACGCTGCTCCTTCACTGGCTGGATTCTTATGTTTTGAATGCTTGTGTGTTGGTTTTTTCAATAGTTTATAGCTCAGATACGGTGTAAAGATATAGGCAACAAAAAGTGATGCGATCAATGCCACTGGTACATTGAGTGGAATAGGTTTCATAAATGACCCCATCATGTCTCCGACAAAAGCCATGGGTACCATAGTCATGATAATCGCCAGTGTTGCGATATTCGTTGGAGGGCCGATCTCGTCGGTTGCCTCTGTAAGCAATACTTTCATATCCTTTTCGCCCACATCGTGCGCATGCAGATGTCTATGGATATTTTCGATGACGATAATCGCTGCATCCACCAAGAGTCCCAATGAAAGAAGAAAAGCAAAGAGCGTAATACGGTTGATCGTCTGACCGGTAAGATACGCCACAAAAAGTGTCACTGCCAAAATAGCAGGTACGGTCAATGTCACGATAATCGACTCCTTGAATCCGAGGAAAAAGACCAGCATGACGGCAATAATCAAAACCGTAATCAGCAGGTGCTGTACCAGTTCATTGACCGCATCATTGGCGCGCTCACCATAGTTTCTAGTGATAATGTATCCCAATCCTGCTTTTGCAAATTCTGCTTCATGCTCCTTGATAATCTCGATTGCATCCTCTGCCACAAAGACCGCATTGGTACCTGCAAGTTTGGCGATGGTCAGCGTAATCTGTTCTTTTAGCGGAGAGATAGGTTCCTTTTTATTATTCCTGCTGAGTATGTAGGCATTTTTAAAATTTTGAATATCAATACCTCTCTCAACCTTGGCCACATCTCTGAGATAAATAGGCGAACCCATATACTGTGCCACAATGATATTTTCTACATCTGAGACTGTTTCTATCGCATTTTTGACACCAAAGACCACCAGCTTCCCGGCACTACTTCTGCCTTTGACAGTAGGCACATCTACAGCGATAGACTGCACCGCCTGCACAATCTGTCCCAATGAGATATGATAGCCGGTCAGCTTACTCAAATCTGCCTGAATATTAAACTGTGGTTTATGCTCTCCCTTGAGCTCTGTCTTAGCTACACTGTCCACTGCATTGATTTTATGCTGTAGTCTACGAATCATTTCAAATGCTTTTTCATGCGGAATTTTGCTTCCCTTTTTGGGATAAAAAGCTACTGTTACGATAGGAATATCGATATCGATATCAAAAGGTTTCACGATAGGCTGCATCGTACCTTTTGGCAATTTGTCCATGTTTTGCATGACTTTGTCGTAGAGCTTGAGATTCGCATCCTCCCTGCGCTCACCGATCCTATACATGACATTGACGATCCCCACATTTTCCATCGCCATGCCGTAGACATGCTTGATGCCCTTGACCTCACGCATCTTTCGCTCAAGCGGATTGACAATAATCTTCTCAATCTCCTCTGGTGTTGCACCGGGCATCGGCACAATCACAGCACCTCCCGAAATCGCAATCTGCGGATCCTCTTCTCGCGGCATGATTTGAAGTGAGAGAAATCCCAGCAACAATAATGCCACCCCTAGCAGTGCCGTCAGCGGATTGAGTAGAAATCCTTTTGCCAGTTTCCCAGCATAGTCTTTTGGTGTATACTTGATCATGCTATCGCCCTAATCATTGATAATGACTTTGGCATACATACCAGGAAAGACAAACTTTCCCTCTGCATCAAAGGTAATTTTGATTTTAAATTTATGCGTCATGGGATTGGAACTGGGGATGAGTGCCG
>JALVVQ010000044.1:0-1636 GCA_027023325.1 Campylobacteraceae bacterium
TTATTCTTCCCACCAATAAGATTCACCCGACCAAAGCCTTCTGTCTTGAAATCTTCAAAACATTTAAAGTTTTTGATTTCTATGTTTTTGATGAAATGTTCGCTCATGGTGTTTCCTTTTTGTTCGATTTGTTTTGTTCGATTGGCATCGAACCTACAGGTTTACAAAATTCTCTATAATTTTAAGTCCATTCTCATGGCTTTTTTCTGGATGGGGCTGGATGCCGTAGATGTTGTCGTTTTGTACGGCTGAGACGAACTCGTAGCCGTAATAGGTTTTGCCTATGGTATACTTGTCATCACAGATTGCATGGAAAGAATGGACGAAATAGAGGTAGAATTCCTCTGGCAACCGATTAAATAAACCATTTCTAATTTCTAATTTCTCATTTCTAATTTGGAACATCTCGTTCCATCCCATGTGAGGTACTTTGAGTTTGTGATCGAACTTCGATTCGTCAAACGCTACGACTTTTCCGGGTATTAGTCCCAACCCTGCATGATCACCAAACTCCGTAGAGCTGTCAAAGAGTAGCTGCATTCCTAGACAGGTGCCCATGAGGGGCTTGCCTGTGTGGGCAAACTGCTTGATTGCTTCTGCCATGCCACTTTGATGGAGGTGTGCCATCGCATCAGGGAAGGCTCCCACACCAGGCAGAGTGACTCTGTCATAGGCTGCCAGCTTGTCTGGATCGCTGACAAGCTCTGCTTTGGCTCCGACTTTGACAAAGGCATTGAACACAGAGCCCAGGTTGCCCATTTTGTAATCTACTATACCGATCATGATAGTACTCGTTTCATTCTCATGGTTCATTTCTCATTTTAAAATAATAGTACCGCGATTATACCTAAATAGGCTTATCGCGGACTATTGTAAGTCTTCATACTTTCCAAGCTCCTGTTCTATCGCATCTGAAAAAGGCCTATGGTAGCCAAGTTGCGGAAGGTTGTCTCTCATGGTTTGCAGAAAGCTGTAGTAATCAGGCTGCGCAAGGTCACCTCTGAGGAGTTCGTATTTGAGATAGAGCCAGTAGGTGTTGAGGACATCAGACTGGCAGTACTCTTTGATAAGGTCGAGCTTGTCAGTATAGTAGAGGTCGAGTACCTGATCCCCACTGACATCATATTTGCCCGGGATGCCTGCCATGGTGCAGAGGGTGTCGAGCTTGAGGTTGCGTACGGCACCAAAGCTCCCCATGGAGTCGAGCAGATCCATGTGGAAGTGCTCGGCAAATCGTTGTCGGTAGTTTTCCCATTTGCTTTTGTTGAGCATGGGGTTGTTCTGGTCGAACCATGCGGGGAAGGAGATGTTGTACTTCATCGCACGGATAAGCAACATGGGCATATCAAATCCTCTGCCGTTGAAGGAGACCAATTTGGGATTTTTCTCTTCGATGAAGCGGAAGAAATGACGAATAATGCTCTCCTCGTCATCCTGTCCTTCGCCAAAATCTCCTACTTTGACAAATCGTCCAAACTCATCTGCTATGACCGCAGAGAGTGCGACCAGCCTGTGATAAGGCAGAGGAAGAAAAGTGCTGCCTTTTTCCGTCTCGTATATCGCAAGTGCCTCCTTGATACTCTCAAGTTCATTCTCTTTGGTAGTGTCAAAAGTTTGGCGTATCAAATCGATATCA
>JALVVQ010000044.1:1646-4319 GCA_027023325.1 Campylobacteraceae bacterium
AAAAATGGGTGCATGCATGGAGTCTTGGGTTACTGAAGCTCTATTATGTACTCAAGCCAAAGCGCGTGGCTATTATGCATGCCAATATCAGGCGTGCCTTTCCAGACTTGACTGTCGAGGAAATGGAGGCATTTGGAAAAGAGGTTTATGGGGAAACTGCCAAGACGGTAGCCGAGCTTGTACTGCTCTATCACAATAGGCTGGATATAGATACAGTCATTATCAACAAGGAAGAGGCGATACAGAAACTCAAAGCACTCAATGAAAATGCTCCCAATGGCATTATCTATATCATGGCACACTATGGTAACTGGGAGCTTCTGGTGCAATTTATGGCGAAGAGCGGCTTTCCTCTTGTAGGTGTGGTCAAGGAGGGGCGCAACAGTCTGATCGAGCAGAAGATCCTTGCCCCTTTTCGAAGAAAGTTCGGCAATAGCTCTGTAGGGCATACCTCTTCTATGATTACTATTGCCAAAGCACTTAGGGCCAAAAAATCAGTCACTTTGGCGATAGATCAGGTGGTGCAGCCTCCCAATGGGGTAGTGGTGGATTTCTTTGGGCATGCCACAGCGGCCACCAAAGCGATTGCAGTATTGAAGCGCAAATATGATCCTTTGGTGGTGCCGGTATTTCTCACCAGAGTTGGCAGACAGCAATTTAGGGCGGATATTCATGAGCCTATAGAGGTTGCATTTGAAGAAGGTCTGACAGAGAAGGAGAGGATTGTAGAGATGACGCAACAGTACTATCAGGTGATTGAAAAGCAGATACGCCAAGCGCCTCAGCAATGGCTCTGGTTCTACAATCGCTGGAAGGAAATAAAATTTGAAAAATAAAAACTTGGCATCCAAAGATGTATGGCATGGTGTAAAGTTTCTGATTCCTCACCTGCTCAGGTATAAAAAATATTTTTTGATTATTGCTATTTCTATGATTTTGGTGGCTGCTACCAGCGCGTTGAGTGCCTATATCTTCAAATATATTCTTAACGATATCTTTATTTCAAAAGATGAGAAAAAACTTATTGTTCTGCCTGTCGTGATTACCCTTATTTTTTTTACTAGAGGAATAGCAAGGTTTGGTAGTTCCTATATGACCAGTAAAATAGGTATACAGATAGCAAATAATTTTAGAAGACTGATGTTTTCACGGTTGATAGATCTGGAGTATGGTCAAAAACAATCGATTACAACAGGAGATATTCATACGGTAGTGATCCAAACAGTGATTAATGTACAGGTACTTGTTGCGCGTATTTTACCTCAGTTGATTATTAGTATTCTAACGATAGCAGCTTTGTTGAGTATGATTCTGTATACAGATTGGCGACTCTCTCTCTATGCGATAGTCATAGCGATGATGATGATTATACCTATAAAAATGCTAGGCAAAGGTGTGAAGCGGCATACGGGTAACTCAGAAGTCATGATCACAAAATTGTCCAATCGTCTCAGTGAGTCATTTAACAACTTTGCACTGGTCAAAGTCTATGGCAAAGAGCACCACGAAAAAGAGCTTTTTGAACACTTTTTGAAAGAGTATGAAAGATCACAGATCAAGCTTTCCAAGTATAATCTTCTCAATTCTCCTTTTATGGAACTCTTTGTCGCCTTTGCTATAGCCATAGTGATCTATGTCGGTGGTTATTATGTGATAAATGGAAGTATGACAGCAGGTGATTTTTTTGCTTTTCTTGTCGCGTTGATGATGCTCTATGCACCAGTAAAGAGCCTGACACAAAATTACTCTTCTCTTTTTATGCTTAACAGTTATGTTGAGAGGATAGAGGGGATATTGCAGTTGCCTGTAGAAAAAAGAGACCATAAGCAAAAAAATATGAGCACTATCCATAAAATAGAGTTTAGAGATGTCTCTTATCATATAGGGGACACTGTAATACTTGACAATCTCTCCTTTGTGCTGGAGGATCTAGATAATGTAGCGATTGTAGGTCGAAGTGGGGCAGGAAAGAGCAGTCTGATATCATTGATCTTTGGTTTGGCAAAGCCAACTTCTGGTGAGATACTGCTCAACGATATATCCTTGTCCGGCTATGCTTCTCATGGATATCGAGAGCAGATATCCTATGTCAATCAGGATGCAGGTGTGTTTAACGCTACCATACAGGAAAATATCATCTATGGTGATATCTTTGACCAAGAGCGATACAATAGGGCAAAGGAAGATGCCCAATGCCTGTTTATTGAGACGATGGCCAAAAAAGATCTTGAGATGGCAGGAGAGTTTGGCAACAGACTCTCCGGAGGACAACGGCAAAGAATAGCTTTGGCACGAGCAATGTATAGAGGCGGAAGCCTCTTTGTATTGGATGAGGCTACTTCTGCGCTAGATGCTAATACTGAGGATCAGATTCAAGAGAGTTTGAATAGCGTGATAGAAAAGAAATTGAGTATCGTTATTGCTCATCGTCTTTCTACCGTACAAAAATGCAACAAGGTCATGGTGCTTGAGATGGGTAAAATAGTAGCCTTCGGTAGCTATGATGACATAAGTCAAAGCGATGCCTTTAAAAGAAACTTTATGATAGAGGGATAGGGTATAATATATCACGAAAAAATCTATTGAATATCAACTTATTGGGTGGCATATCAGTATATCTCAATAAGTATTTGTGGAGATAGTATCATTATAGAGACTATTGTGATAAGAAGG
>JALVVQ010000045.1 GCA_027023325.1 Campylobacteraceae bacterium
CTGCGAAACCTGCACCTGCTCAAACAGGGTGCCAGTGTGATCAGCAATGCCAAGGAGGCATTTCCTGCATTGCCCTTTGAGGTGACGCTGGTGGATGCCAATGCCAAGGCACTGAACAATGAGTTTCCTATTCAGGGTCTCAATGTCTTTATGCTGGGTATCACGCTGGCAAAGGTCGAGAGCTTTCCCTTCTCCGTGGAGGAGGTCAAGCAAGCGATCACACAGATGAATGCAAAAGTGGCACAGCAGAATATCGAGATCTTGGATATGGCAATGGCGTATGCCAAAGTAGTGTAAAACAAAAAAGGAGGAAGCAGTATGATATGGAGCAAGGCGGAGAGTGCCCCTAGAGAGGTGATAGAGGAGACACAGGTAGCGAGACTGAGAGAAACGGCGAATAGAGTGTATGCTATTAATCCGTTTTACAAAAAGAAGTTTGATGAGTTGGGTATCTTGCCAGAAGATATCAAGAGTGTAGAGGATGTGCAGAAGCTGCCTTTTACCAAAAAGCAGGATCTTAGAGACCACTATCCTTTTGGGCTCTTTTGCGTGCCGATGACAGAGGTGGTGAGAGTGCACAGCTCCAGTGGCACTACTGGCAAACCAACGGTCGTAGGGTACAACCAAAACGATATGGATGTCTGGGGTGAAGTGATGGCACGGGTCTATACGATGAGTGGTACCGATGCCAACGATGTGGTGCACAACGGCTACGGCTATGGACTCTTTACCGGAGGACTTGGCTTTCATTATGGTGCAGAGCATGTAGGTGCGACGGTAGTGCCAGCCAGTGGTGGCTTTACGGATAGACAGTTGATGCTGATGCGTGATTTTGGTGCGACAGTGCTGGCATGTACGCCTTCCTTTGCCCTGCATATGGCAGAGGTGGCAGCCAAGGCAGGCAGTGATTTCAAAAAGGACTACAAACTCAAGGCAGGTATCTTTGGTGCAGAACCGACCAGCCCCGGCCTCAAGGCAGAAGTGGCGAAAGCCTGGGGAATCCAATACCATGAAGTGTATGGGCTCTCTGAGATCATAGGGCCGGGTGTGAGCTGTAGCTGTGAGCATAGCGAACTGCTGCATATCTTCGAAGATCATTTCCTCGCAGAGATTATTGACCCCAAGACCGGTGAGCCGGTACCTGATGGCGAGCGTGGTGAACTTGTGATTACCACTTTAACCAAACAAGCGCTGCCTATTATTCGTTATCGTACCGGTGACATTACCTCGATCATTAAAGAGCCCTGCAAATGTGGACGCACGCATGCCAGAATGGAGAGTATCGTGGGGCGAGCAGATGATATGCTTATCGTAAACGGAGTCAATATCTATCCCTCACAAGTAGAGCATGTCATCGCCAATGCCGAGGGTGTGACCCTGAACTACCAGATCATTGCCGACAAAAAAGGGCATTTGGACAAGCTGGAGATACAGGTAGAGGTCAGTGATGATATCATGGCAGACAGTGTAGGGGAGATGGAGCGGATCAAAAAAGAGATCCAGGCCAGCCTGCTCAACAATCTCTATATCAATGCCAATGTCAAATTGGTGGAACCCAGAACCATAGAGCGGAGCATGGGAAAAGCTGTAAGAGTCGTAGACAAAAGGAAATAAAATGAGTAAGCGTGTAGAACAACTCTCTATATTTCTAGAGAACCGAACAGGCAGGCTGCATGAGATCACACAGATCCTGGCAGATGCCAAAGTCTCGATCGAGACGATCAATCTGGTAGAAGCGGGAGACTTCGGTATCCTCCGTATGGTCACCAATAATGCAGCCAATACCAAAAAGATTTTGGATGAGAAGGGGATATCGGTCAAGATCACACCCGTGATCGTGGTGGAGATACTGGACAAAGTAGGTTGTTTCAATAGGGTGGTATCACTATTGCAAGAGATAGATATACACTATACCTATACGGTCAATAGCCATGATATCGGTGCCTTTGTGATCAAGGTAGCAGAGACAGATATCGAAAAAGCTATCGAAATACTGGAAGCAGATGGGGTAATGGTCAAAGATGCAGTTTAGCGATTTGCTTCCTGAGGATGTTGGATTTCTAGAGTATATCGGCGGGGAGTTGATGGATCTAGGAGATGGCTATGCTCAGCTGGCATTTGAGATACGCCCTCACCACACGCAGCATTTGGGTGTGGTACATGGTGGTGCGATTGCTACACTGGCAGACCACTGTGGCTGGTATGCTGTGATCTCACAACTGGACAAAAAGTTCACCTCTGTGACGATTGAGCTCAAGATCAACTATCTCAAGCCAGCCATAGGAGAGATCCTCACTGCCGAAGCCAAAGTGGTCAACCGCACCAAGAGAACCGCCTTTACCACGATAGAGATCTTTGCTAAAGATACGCTGGTGGCGTTTGCTACGGCTACCTACTCCATCATTGATGAGAAGAGACTAAAGGAGAAAACATGCTAAGCAACAAAGAGATATCACAAAACTTCGAAGTGCAGATCAATACCCTGTACAACTGGAGAAAAAGTAAACCAAAACTCTACCGCTACTTGAGAAATGCAGATTATAATTTCGAGCAGAGCAAAGAGATCAATATTCTGCTGAAGCGTTTCGCAGAGGAGATAGAGGCAAGCTTTTTACCCGAAGAAATAGCCTTTTTTGTGGACTCCGAGGTGGAGGCGAGCTCTATCGATGATGTAGAGCATATCGAGAGACTTTTTATCGTACAGCATCAGAAGGTGCTACACAAAGAGGGAGACTTTTTGCTTGGCATCTATGACAAACTTCATGCACTCGGTATCATAGAAAAATACATCTTCTACAAACGCGCACATAATCTCCGTGCAGAGCAGAAAAAGGCAGATGAGGAGACGATACAAGCGTATTTTAGTGAGTTTCTTTTGGCTTAAGGGTACCTATTATTAGAGGTGTCCTTAATACCAAATTAAATCTAAATTTAGTACAATATAGTATTAATAGAAAGGCTCAAGCATGCAGTTAAGTCAAGATATCAAACCTATCAGCTACCTCAAAAGCAAAACTGCAGATGTAATCAATACAGTAAATGACAGTAAAAGAGCCATGATCATCACCCAAAATGGCGAAGCCAAAGCTGTCGTGCAGGATATCAAGAGTTATGAAGCTCTGCAAAATAGTCTTGCACTACTCAAAATGATCAACCACAGTGAACGACAGATACGGGAGGGTAAGGTCACAGAGCAAGAAGAGGTCTTTGCTGCTATGGAAGAGAAATACTTTCGCTAAACCATGCAAAAATATACGGTAAACTGGACAGAGGATGCTGTATCAGATTTTGACCATATCATCGGTTATATCGCCAGAGAAGATCAAGCCACTGCCAAAAGTATCTACCTGGCTATCAGAGAGCAATGTCAAGATCTAGACTATTTTCCTTTTAGAGGGTGTGTCGTGCCAGAGTTGGAGGCATTGGGATTTGCAACCTACAGAGAAATCATCTACAGGCGATGGCGTATCATCTATAGCGTAGAGGGCACAAGTGTCTATCTATTGCTTGTCTTGGATAGCAGACGGGATATAGAGGAGCAGCTTGTACATAGAGTGTTGCATTATGAGGACTGAGAGCCTTTTGTTTACTGTTAGAGTTTTAAGGCAGTAATATATCCTAAAGAAAAGGTGAGGCAAAGGTGACTGTATTAAGGGAATATGGAAAAACTTTTGACTTGGGATTTCATTCGAGCTATAATATGTCAAAATCATATTTTAATATAGGTGTTTTTATGCGATATCTACTTATTCTTTTATTCTCTTTTGTTTTGCTTGAGGCCTTTCCTGATTGCCAAGGAGATACTCGTAGTGTATATCTAGGATATAGTGGCGGTACATATGATTCTGCTACTGATGATCCTGAAAAACTTCCAATAGAAAAGCATTATAGTAGTCTCTATAAGCGGACTACATATGATCATTTTATACGCGTTCATAGATATGCTAGTGACGGAAGTATTGAAAGTTTTTATTATATGGTGAAAGAGGATTATTATCAATGTAAGAAACCATATGAACATGCACCTGCGCCTACGTGTTCTGCGGGTACCTATCCTAAACTTACGCAAACAAGTACTGGAACTTATGGAAGTCTTGGAAGCTCAGGAGGAGCTGGGTGCAGTTTGTCTGATTTTAGTTCTGAATATCCTAGGTATAGTGATATGTATAATCCAAATACAAATAATGAATATTATAGAGCCACTTGCAAATTACCAAAAACAACCCACAATTTAAGCTAAATTTCATGTAAGAAAAAGCCTTTGAAATCGCTAGAATGTTATAATTTTCTACCAAAAAAACAA
>JALVVQ010000046.1 GCA_027023325.1 Campylobacteraceae bacterium
CAATGGTGAGACCAGTGAATCAGTACTGGGAACCAAAGGTAAGAAGCAGATCGGTAAAGCGAGTGAGACACGAAGCTACCTCAGATGGGAAGATCCAATCCTAGGTATCAACGGTGAAGGTCTTGTGACACCTATTATCCCTGGATGCCAGGTTACCTATACTATCATTGGACCAGACGGCGAAACTGTAGCACTCAATACACAAGCAAGAGTGCCAGATGGACCAAATGGATCACTTGTAGCAGGTACAGATATGTCACCGGTACAGCCGCACACTACAGGCAAGCATGCCAGAACATGTGAGAGCTGTCACGACAATCCTAAGTCTCTCGGATACGGTATCCAGGATGGACTCTTTATGAAAGGGCAAGGCAAAGACTTTACACTTGACCTGACCAACCTGGCCACAGGAAAAATCGTGCCCAAGACTACTCAGGTGCAGATGAAGGCCATCAAAGGGATGAACTATGACTGGTCTGTTGTTGTTGATCACAAGACTGGTAAACAGCTGCAAACTGTCGGAAGTCACTGGCCAGACTCTAGACCTCTGGATAAAGCTCAGAGAGACAAGATGGAAAAAACAGGACTTTGCGTAGGATGTCACTCTCATATGGGAGATGATTTCTGGAAAAAAGTCGATACTGACAAAAAATTGAATGTGAATGAGCATATCAAAAAGATGAGCGAACTGCTAAAGGGCGCTGCAAAGTAGTATTGACCTGTGTCACGAAGAGGATATCCTCTTTGTGATACACTCTGTTTACTCTTGAGAAGGTTATCACACTGACAGCCTTTTCAATAGTAAAAAGAGAGATAAAATCAGGAGAATAATTTATGAAAAAATTAGTTGGAATAGCATTGTTGGCATCCTTTCTATTAAGCGGATGTGGCGACAGTACAAGCAAGGCAAAAGAGCTGCCAAAAGATACGACACATAAAGCCGTCGCAGCAGAGACAAAAGTGGTGAAAAAGAGTGCTGAAGTTGCGAAACTTATGCCAAAAGAGAGCAAAGAGAAGGAGGTGGGGGTCAAAAAATCCCAAACCCCAAATGTAAGTAAGTTTTATACCATCTTTAAAGATGCTGCAAAAATAGCACCCGATGGTAAAGAGATGCTGCTGGTCTTTGGTCAAGATGGAGATCCTTATACGGATAAGCTAAAAGAAGATATTTTAAATGACAGTGATTTGGAGTCTGCCATCAAAGAGATTGTCACTCCTATCTATATCGATGCCCGAGGGAAGAAAATGCATAAGTTTCTGCACAATGGAGAGCTTATGGATGTGGATACCAAGACGCTGGTCAGTATCTACAATGTCTCTGCCACCCCGACACTGATCTTTGCTGACAAAGAAGCGGGACATATCTTTGTCGTACCTGGCTATATGCCTCCCAAGCAGTTCAAGGCAACACTTGATTTTGTCAAAGAAGGGGCATGGAAAGGAAAAGACAGAAAGAACGGCGAAGTCTACAAGGCACTGAAACAGTATTATGAAGCACACGGTATCCAGATAAAGGCGGCAAAAAAATGAGAAAATTCATCCTGCTAATGGCACTGCTAAGCCTTCAGATTTTTGCTGCACCACTCATACAAACAGCGACAAAGATCGCATTGACGGGTAAGCCTATCATGTATATCTTTGATTCTGCCACCTGTCCTTATTGTGAGAAACTTGAAAAGGAACTGGTGGAGCTCAAAAGTCTCAATGAGATTGCCAAGACATTTGATATCTACCGTATCCCAAGAGATGATTTCAAGATCTATGATATCCTAGGGAAAAAGGTCAGCACCCAAGAGCTGCAAATGTCCTATCATGTCAAGGCAACGCCCAATGTGGTGATCTTTGACAAGCATGCCAAGAGAATGTTTCAGACTTCAGGCTATATCGGTCCTAAGGCGTTGGAGCAGATGCTTCGTTTTGTCAAAGGCGTGGACGAGGGTAAATACAAGGTATCGGAGTGGAGTAAATTTCTCTACCAGCAAAATATCACTACTTCAGAAAAATCCAAACCAAAGTCGCTGCAGCACTAAGCCTGCTGCGTGATTTCACAGGATCTCATCGTGAAAAAAATACTTCATTTCTTTCTTTCTCTCAAACTGACACTGTTTCTCCTCTTTTTACTCGGACTTGGCGCGGCTGTAGCCACATTCATCGAAAATGATTACGGCACTTCCTCTGCACGGGTACTGGTCTACAATCACTGGTGGTATGAGACGGTGATGGTTCTGACGGGACTCAATCTCCTGGGCGTGATTATCAAGCGAAAGATGTGGAAGAGGGTATCACTTTTTACTTTTCATGCAGGGTTCCTGGTGATACTGATCGGTGCAGGCCTGACCCGCTATGCAGGGCAGGAGGGGATACTGCATATTAGAGAGGGCAAAAGTGAGAACCGTATGATCAGTTCTGAGCCTTATCTGCAAGTGACTATCCAAAGTGATGGCAAAAAGTTCTTCCAGGAGTTTCAAAAAGATATGACAGCACTGGGCAGCAATGACTTCAGTCACACAATTCTCTTTGGTGCAGATGATCAGGTAGTAGTGCGCTATGCAGACTATAGCTATACCAAAGAGAATGGCCATGCCATGGGGATGCTCTCTGTAGAAGTTTGCTACAAAGGAGCCTGCAAAGTAGAAAAACTCATAGGACAGCGCAATATGAAAGGCTACCCCAAAAAGTTTGCCTTTGATGGCGTAGATGTGACGGTAGAGTTTGGCTCCAAAGTCCTGCTGCTTCCGTTTGAAGTATACCTGAGAGACTTCCAGCTCGATCGCTATCCTGGCAGTATGGCTCCCTCCTCTTATGCCAGCGAGGTCACTGTACTAGATGGTGACACAAGGCTGGACTACAGAATCTATATGAACCATACACTGGACTATGGCAATTTCAAATTCTTTCAGAGCTCTTATGATAAGGATGAACTGGGTACGGTGTTAAGCGTCAATGATGATCCGGGGAAATGGCCGACTTATCTGGGATATCTGATGTTGGCGATTGGATTGATGGGAAATTTCTTTGCCAGACAATCACGCTTCAGTAAGCTGATACGCTATCTCAAGCACAGCCATATGGCAGTTGTCTTGTTTCTGGCAATCGGGATGGGTGTCACAAGTCTGCATGCAGAAGAGTCAGGGGTATTCAATAGCTATCTGACCACCTATGCCAAAGGCTCTGCTCCTACAGCACAGAAGTTTGCCGGACTTATGGTACAAGCGCCTATGGGCAGGATGGAGCCTGTAGATTCGCTCAATGCGGAGCTTCTCTATAAGCTGCATGGTAGCCTTAGCTTTGAGGGATTGGACAAAAACCAGGTCATCATGGGAATGCTCTCTCGTCCTGAGCTTTGGAGAGACGCCAAGCTCATGAAAATCAAATCTCCCAAACTCAAGGATCTCCTAGGGATGCAGCGCAGCGAGAAGTATGCTGCTTTCTCTGATGCTTTTGTAGGGAGTAATCAATACAAACTCAAAGAGGCAGTAGAGCAATCCAATAGAATCAACCCCAACCAACGGGGCACCTTTGAACGCGAAGTGATTGCAATGGATGAGAAGCTCAATGTGATCTATATGATCTTCTACGGAAATCTTTTCAAGATCTATCCTCTGGAAAATGACCCTTCCAATGCGTGGTACAATCCACTCAAAGCCATGGACAAGTTTGCAGGCAAAGCCAAAATAGCCGTAGAGAAGATGACCCGAGGATTGATCGATACCATCGGGGCAGGGGACTGGGCTGGAGCGGATCGCATGATTGAACAGATACGCAACTATCAGTATCGCTACGGCAAAGCACTCATCCCCTCTCAGAGCAAGATAGAGGCAGAATTCTTCTACAATACACTTCACCTCTTCCCTCGTCTGGTGGGTATCTATATGATCTTGGGGATGTTGCTACTCATCGCAGGGTTTGCACAGATCGTTGCCAACAAAAAAGGAGGGATCTTCGTATGGATACAGCGTACAGCTGTGGTGGTTGTATTTCTTCTTTTCTTGGCACATACTTTTGGACTGGGGCTACGCTGGTATATCAGTGGCCATGCCCCGTGGAGTGACTCCTATGAATCTCTGCTCTACATCTCCTGGTCTGCGATGCTGGCAGGGGTGGTCTTCTTCCGTCGTTCTCTGCTGGTATTGAGTGCGACGGTGATGGTGGCAGGGATCTTTATGTTTACCGCGCACCTAAGCCATATCAATCCTCAGATCACCAACCTCGTACCCGTACTCAAATCTTACTGGCTGACCATCCATGTCTCTGTAATTACTGCCAGCTATGGATTTTTGGGGCTTGCGGCTGTGGTGA
>JALVVQ010000047.1 GCA_027023325.1 Campylobacteraceae bacterium
GAAAAACTCTGATCCTTCGCCAGGGGTGCTTTCGACTTCTAGTTTACCTCCCATGTGCTGGATCAGATCACTGGTGATTGCCAGTCCGAGCCCTGTACCGCCAAATTGGCGTGTTGTAGAGATATCTGCTTGAGAAAATGCTTCAAATATCTTTGCTTTTTGTTCCGGGGTGATGCCTATGCCGGTATCTCTGACACTAAACTGTACGATACTCTCCTTGTTGTCGCTTTTGATCTGTTCGATGGAGACATCAATCGACCCACCCGTATCGGTAAATTTGATGGCATTTCCGATGAGGTTGGTCATGATTTGTCTTAGGCGGGTAGGGTCTCCGATGAGCATCGGTAGGCTAGGGTCAATAAATGCGGTATAGCTGATTTTCTTGTCGGCATTTTTGACCTCATGCAAATCAATGGTATCAGCAAAGATATCTATTGGACTGAAAGCAATCGCCTCAAGCTCCATCTTTTTGGCCCGAATCTTGGAGAGGTCAAGAATGCTGTTGACGATGGTCAGCAGGTTGTCGGAGCTTCCTTTGATAATGTCAGTAAAACCTTGCTGTTCTTCTGTGAGATCAGTAGATTCTAGAAGCTGGGTAAAACCGAGGATGCCATTGAGGGGTGTGCGGATCTCATGAGACATGTTTGCCAAAAAGAGGTCTTTTGCTTTTTCGGCTTCAATCGCCTGTTCACGGGCAGCCAGTGCCTGTTCTCGTGCTTCTCTAGCTTCACGGGTCGTATCGGTAAGAAAGCGATAGATAGAAGCCCTATTTCCTTTTTTGAGAATAGTGTCGAGTTCACGCTGCTGCTCTTCGGGCAGGTCACTGACCATCTCTCTAAGCGTTTCTTCGAGTACTTTTCTCTCCTGTGTGGACTTGCTGGAGGCACGAAGAAGCAGGAAAAGTGTCAAAAGGGCGACCAAGAGACCGACACCGTACTGAATCAAATCTTTGCGTGTTTTATTGAGTGTGTCGCTTGATACTTTTGTCATCTGGCTGACAAGCATCTGGGAGGCTTGTCTCTTTTGGGTCTCATGCTTGGCGAAGGTGTCAGATACTTCGGATGGCTTTAGCGGGTATTTCCCTTCTGTAGCATGTTCAAATATTTTTCCTCGAGTAGACTTGATATCTTTATGTTTGCCAAGTTTGGTATAGATGTCCTGTATGGCTGTTCTTAATTTTTGATCAGGTATCAATGTTATTCTTGGCGCCCCTTCTTTTTCCAATAAGGTATTCCAGTAGTGCATCTGTTGTGTACTGAGAGGCTTTTTTCTTGAAGTTAAATACGAGAGAAATGCCCCCTCCTCTGCCTGCAAGACCCTGCTTTCCAAGAGAGAGGCTTCTGCCTGTGCAGAATCAACCAAATTTTTGGTAGAGAACCTAGAGCCTATGTGGTATGCTGTGGTGAGCAGTGGTTTATATATTCCCGATTGGAAGCTCTTGCCACTAGTGTCCGTATAGTGACTATCGAGGGCATCTACACTGGTACGAATGTATTTGAGTGTATTGATTAGGGGTGCGAGTATGGGATGCTTCTCCAGGCTTATGCTTAAGAGTTTTTGGAGGGATTGGTCACTATATTCGCGGGCGGCTTGGAGCTCGGATTTAAAGTGCTTTCCGGAATCTCCCAGATAAAATGCACTCACCCTTTGCTCTTTTTGTAGGGTATCCATGACCTTGTCGGTTGCCTGAATCTCTTCGAGGTAGCGTTGGTTGTGACTGGCAGGCCGAAAGTCCTGGTATGCCGTGAATGTCATAGTGCCCAACCATCCAATTAAAGTCACAAGAGACAATAAAACAATGGTAAATAGAATTTTTGATCGCATTGGTTGTCCTTATTGGTTCTTGCTGTGGTAAATACCCAAATTCTGCAGCAGTGTATTGATGTGTGTGATACCTACACTTGTTATCATTGGCAAAGTATCTTCCTTGCCTGCCTGATTGATATAGGGCTCCAGTGTGTGCCAAGTCAGCAAGATACTCTCTCTGTCTCTTGTTGTCTTTTTGTCGGTGTATTTATAGCGGACGATATCTTGTAGCAGCTTTGTAAATGTTTTACTCTCTTTGTGCATTTTCTTCAAGATCTCAGGGTCGCTTTTTGCCAAACCATGTGCTATGTAGTATTTGGCAATTGCCTCTAGGTGCTCAGATAAAGAGAGTGTTGTTTTGAACATTTTTTCTTCGAGGGAGAAATTGTATTGATGATGTTTCGCAATTGCTTCACTACCCTCGACAAAACTCTCACTAATACCCATAACCTCAGATGCCTTCTCCTTAGAAGGGTGTTGGTCAAAAAGCACCTCTAGGCGTGCCTTTTGGTAGGCAAAGTAGGCCAAAAGTCCTTTGGTTCTAGCATCCTTTGTTGTCAAGGCAATCTCTTGAAAGCTTTTGCTTAATGCTGTCAGCTCATGATGAAGGCGCGATACCAGCCCTCTTTTGTGGGGAAACTCTGTAAGTAGCAGATAGTTCTTGGCGATATTATTGACCCGATATTTTATCGTATCCGCTGCTTCAAGGACTTTGACATCTCCACGCGTCGCAGCATGTGGTGAAAAGGTTAGCCCTGCCAATAGAAAGAGGTACAAGAGCATCTTCTTCATATGCATCTCCTTGATTATTTTTTGGCAGCTATTTTTTTGAATAGATGTGCATATTCAATCAATTCTTTGTCAATCTTATTGGTCGTTTGAAATACAATGACGGGCAGACCACCTTCTTCAATATCGATATAAAACTGTTTGACGATTTTCCACAGTCTGTCGATCTTGTTTAGGACTTGGTTTATTTCGACCGTATTCTTTGGATAAGCTTTCATCTGCTGGAAGAGGCTGTCGAGGTTTTGAACTGTTTGCTTCATATGGCGTATGGTGTTTGCGTCTTTGATTCCAGATTCATAAGCCATATAGTATTTGGCAACCTGTATGATCATATAGCGCTGCCCTTTGCCGACAGGATATTGTCTGGAGAGTTTTTTCTTCAGGTAGCCAGCAATCTTCTTGTTTCCTTCTGAGACCGCTTCTGCTAAATCGATAATCTCTTGAGCATGGTCTAGGCTATAAGGTTTTTTCAAAGTATCTTTGATCTCGTCAACATTCATCTTGACAAAGACCATAAGGTTTTTAATTTTGGAATCAGTGAAGGCATTGGCGAGTGTCTCTTGCTGCTTGTCAAACTTTTTTAATGCACCTGCCATCTCTTTTTGTGCCTGGGTTGTTTCCACATCATTGCCTATATACAGATAGTCCTTTGCGACTGTTTGGATAAAAACACGGGAGCGCATAGCTGCAAAGACCACTTTGAGTGTCTCGAGATCATTACTGCTACTATTTTGGCTTTTTGGAGAGGAGATGCCTGCTAAAGCAACAGAACTCATCATCATCCATATCAGTGCTCCTGTACCTACTATCTTCAGTAATTTTTTCATTGTTCTTCCTTTTCCTTGTTATTTGAGTTTTTTTACATAGAGTTGCGTTAGCGCCCCTGCGTCTTTGAGCATATCATTGGTTTTTTTGATTGCTAAATGAGGTGTCATTGTTCCTGCATCATTCATTATGTAAAAAAATAGATATGTCTTCTCAAGCTTCTGAATTATTTTGGTCATTTCTGAATCAGTTGCCGGATCTTTTTTGAGAAAATCAAGACTATCACGAAATGACTTCATGGGCTCGACTATGTCCTTGTCTGCATCTTTCATTCCCCAAGTTTTGAGGGAATAGAGAGCCGACAGTGCTTGGGAAACAGCGCGAAGGCGACCAGCCTTCCCTGTCACGATATTCTTCCCTTTTCCCATCATGTTTACGGCATCATTTGCTGTCTTTTTGAGTGCCACAGTTTTATCATAATATGTTGTGGCATCCGATAATTTTAGCTTCGTATTCAGAGAAGCTTGCATAACTTTCCATCTTTCCTCAATCACCTTTAGCTTCTCTTTGACTTTTGGATCTTTGACATAGATATTCAAGGCTTTCACGATTTCATTAAAATCTGTGACCGTTTTTTTGAGTTCTTCCTTAGGGTCTCCGTAGGTACTGTCCATTCCAATTCTTGCACGGTTATTGAGGATACGCCATGACAGCATACGCAATTTCCCCATATTGTTCACCGCCTCGGCATCGCTTTTTATCTCCATTGCTGAGAGGCTTCCGCTACCCATCAATATACCTATAAATAAAAGAATTTGGAATTTCCCAAAGCTCTTCCTCATATCCCCTCCTATTTAATTCAACTTCATTATAATATCTAATTTTTGTCAAAATATACACAATAGTTATAAAAAGTCATACT
>JALVVQ010000048.1 GCA_027023325.1 Campylobacteraceae bacterium
CTCTAGGAGAAGTGGTCTCATCTGGGTTGACCTGATGGATGGTGCAGACAGGGATGCATTTACCACACTTGATGCAGTCATCACTGGTCTTGGTGAAGTCGAAGATATCTTCTAGTTGACTCATTTGTTTTTTGCCTCAAAGTTATTTATATTTCTTTCTGTTCATTTTCTTTCTTTTTCCCTTGGATGAAAAAGAAAGAAAACGAACCAAAAAAAGAAAAAATCCAAGGGGCTGATGCCTCTTACTATAGTTTGTTGTCGTTCAATATATCATGTGTTTGTTGAAATTACCATGTAGTCCCAACAAGCTAATGATGTAAACATGTTAATAGCCGATGCGCAGAGCAAATGCTACACTGTTTTGGAGAAACTCTTCTTGTTTCCGCCATACTGGTGCATATAGGCGTCAAACGGCATGGCGATATTTCGGATCAGTAGTGTGCCTGTGGGGCTGACAGAGATCTTGTCCTCTGTGATAGTGACCAGGTCGCCCTCGACAAACTCCTGTAGTGCTTCCAGCGCATCAGCAAAATAGTCTGCAAAGACAATACCATACTCTCTTTCTACTCTCTTGATATCGATGGAGAAGTTTGCCATGAGTTCCATAATGACTGCTTTGCGCAGGACATCATCATCGCTCAACTCTAGGCCTTTTTCAAAGGGTAGTCTGCCTGCATCAATCGCTGCTTCATAGGCTTTCATATCTTTGGTGTTTTGGGCATAGTATCGGCTGCCTTCACCGATACTGGTCAGTCCGATACCGATGAGGTTGGCGCCGCCTTTGGTGGTGTAGCCTTGGAAGTTGCGGTGGAGCTCCCCTTTGGCGATAGCACCAAAGAGCTCATCGTCAGGCTTGGCGAAGTGATCCATGCCGACCATCTTGTAGCCATTTCCCTCAAAAAACTCTATGGTATGTTGAAAGATCTTGAGTTTGACATCCGGAGAGGGGAGTGTGGTCTCGTCAAATTTACGCATGGTCTTTTTCAGCCAAGGGACATGGGCATAGTTAAACACTGCCAGTCGGTTGGGCTCGATACTGAAGGCCTCTTCGAGTGTCTTGGAGAAGCTTTCAAAGGTCTGGTAGGGCAGGCCGTAGATCAGGTCCATATTGATACTTTCGATACCGTACTTTCTGGCTAGGTCTACGGCGGCCTTGGTGATATCATAGGGCTGGATACGGTGGATCTCTTTTTGGACCTTGGGATCGAAGTCCTGTACCCCGAAGCTAATACGGGTAAAGCCATGCTTTTTAAATACTTTCATCTGGTCTTCATTGAAAAAGCGTGGGTCGATCTCTACACTTACTTCTGCTTCAGGACTCCAGTTGGGGATTTTTTCTTTAACATAGGAGATGATCTCATCGAGTTCAAAATCTTTGTAGTAGGTCGGTGTGCCCCCACCAAAGTGAAACTGAATGAGCTCACGGCTGGTATCGAGATGCTGAACGAGGATATCAATCTCTTTTTTGAGATAGACAATATAGTCACTGAGCTTGCTCTCTTTGGAAGTAAAGACCACATTACACCCACAGAAGTAGCAGGCGCTACGGCAGAAGGGTAAATGGATATAAAGTGAGATTTGCTCAGTCCCATTTTCGAGGTACTTGAGGTAGGTATCATAGTTGAACTTCTCATCAAACTCCAGTGCCGTAGGGTAGCTGGTGTAGCGAGGGCCGGGCTTGGAGTATTTACTGAATTTTTCTAAATCTATCTGGCTCAATGGATTTTCCTTTGGAAAAAATTAGGAATTAGGAATTAGGAATTAGGAATTAAGGTATGTTTCACTAGCGTAAAACTATTATAATTCTCTCATAGCCAATTTCTATATTCCAAAATAAAAGCATTGCAAAGCAATGCAAAGCACAATTCCTACTTCCTACTTCCTACTTCCTACTTCTTCACTGCGTTTCGCATCCAGCCATACCATGATCCCTTTTTGGGCATGGAGGCGATTTTCTGCTTCGGAGAAGATCACTTCGGCATGCTTCTCGAAGGTCTCTTCACTTACTTCATAGCCTCTGTAGGCAGGGAGACAGTGCAGGAAGATTGCGTCAGCTTTGGCATGACCCATAAGTGTTTCATCGACCATGAAGCCTGCAAAATCTTTGAGGCGTTGCTCTTTCTCTTCTTCCTGTCCCATGGAGACCCAGGTATCGGTAGTGACAACATCACATCCTGTGACTGCCTGGGCAGGGTCATTGCCAAAGCGTAGTTTTGCACCACTTTCTTTGGCAAAGGCTTCTGCCTCTGCAATGACTCCAGCGTCGCACTCATATTCTTTTGGGGTAGCGATACGCAGTTCAAAGCCGAGCTTGGAAGCAAGCATCAGCCAAGAGTGTGCCATGTTGTTGCCATCACCGATATAGGCGACCACGGGAGTGTCAGCTTTGCCAAACTCTATCATGGTCAGGTAGTCCGTCATGAGTTGCACAGGATGGTAACTGTCGGTTAGTCCGTTAATGACAGGTACCTTGGAGTAGGCAGCGAACTCTTCTAGCTTGGTCTGCTCAAAGGTACGGATCATCACCATGTCTACCATGCGAGAGATGACTCTAGCGGTGTCCTTCATCGGCTCACCGCGCCCCAGCTGAATATCTCGTGATGAGAGAAAGAGCCCTGTGCCGCCTAGCTGATAGATCCCTGTCTCGAAGCTCACCCTGGTTCTGGTAGAACTCTTCTCAAAGATCATGCCCAATGTTTGATGCTCGAGATAGGGTACAAATTGGCGTGCCTTGGTCTGTCTCTTGATCTTGGCAGCCAGCGAAATTATCTCCAAGAGCTCCGCCTTGCTAAAGTCTTTCAGTGTCAAAAAATGTCTCATGCCTGTCTCCTCGGGAGAAATAAAAGAGATTATTCTACCATAAAAGGGATTTTTTCCCAATGAAGGCAGCATGAGCGACGCTATCTGTAAATATTTGGGTGAAATTTTTAGTTTTGCTACCAGGGTAGCATAGACTGTTTTTTGTCGCTTGATACAATCGCTTTGTACTTGGATCTGTAGAGATTCATGATAACCCCGGAATATGCAATAGAGAACACCAATCTCTCACTGATGCTTGGCAATTCTATTGCACGATCCGGGATAAAACATATAAGGAGTTATACGATGAAAAAGATTTTTCTCTCGACACTTGCAGCATCGCTGCTATACACAACCGGTATCTATGCGAAGGAGACTGCGGCAAAAGATGCCACAGTCAAGCAGGTTAATGCTATTGCCATGAATAATGCAAAAAAGGCAGCAAAGGATAGCCGCAATACGCTGGTAAAAGAGGCAATGGAATCTTTGAAATATGCACATGATGCATTGGTATTCTTGGATAAAAAAGAGGCAAAATCCGCCACTGATGCTCTCGAAAAAGCATTGGGAAAACTGGAAGTGATCATGGCAGCCAAAGATGCCCCTAAGGTATTGCCTGTAGATAGTGTCGTAAGGGTATACGAGTATGTGGGTACAAGTGATAGTGTCAAAATGGCAATAAAGACGGCAAAGGAACTATTGGATGATTATAAAGTGCAAGAGGCAAGAGCACTGTTGCTTCCATTGAAAAGCGAGATTGATGTCACTGTAGCAAGTCTTCCTTTGGCAACTTACCCAGATACACTCAAGCTGGCTGCAAAATATATCCATGACAACAAAATGGACAAGGCAAAAGCAGTTTTGTCTACAGCGCTGAGTACCTTTGTCGAGACCACTACAGTCATTCCTGTGCCGCTGCTGAATGCTACGGATTTGGTAGAGGCAGCAAAAGTCGTTGCGGGTACCGATACCAAAAGAGCACAAATGTATCTAGAAGCTGCACAGGAAGAGCTAAAAACTGCTCACTACCTTGGTTATGTCAGTCACAGCAGTGTGACATACAAGGTGTTGGATGAGCTGATGGATAAAACCAAGCGTGATATCACCGCCAAAGAGATCAAGGAGACCTTCAAGGAGTTGCAGTCAAAACTAAAAGATTTTAGTGCAAAGGTCTTTTTCTCCAAGGAAAAGAAAGAGAAGAAATAGACCCTCTCCTTCTGGACATCACGACCACTCTTTAGGGGTGTGATGCTTTGTATGGCTGCATAGCATGGAGTCTTTTATGAGATATTTGTATATAATCCTAGGATACATTTAAAGGAGTATCCATGTATTGTACACCAAGTTACACTTTTGCAGTCAATGCAATCCCTAAAACAGAGAAGGCATCTATTGCCGTATTCTCTCCCGAAGAGGAAAAGGACTTTATCGTCAGAAAAGTCTCCTTGGAGGCAGGAGGGAGTATGCCTAACCA
>JALVVQ010000049.1 GCA_027023325.1 Campylobacteraceae bacterium
AAAAGAAACTTTATGATAGAGGGATAGGGTATAATATATCACGAAAAAATCTATTGAATATCAACTTATTGGGTGGCATATCAGTATATCTCAATAAGTATTTGTGGAGATAGTATCATTATAGAGGCTATTGTGATAAGAAGGAGTATTGTATGGGAATGAGATTACTGGCTGTTGCAACAGCCAAAAGAGCTTCAGAAGTGATACTAAAAGAGATGGTGAAAGAAGCGGGAGAAGAGATAGAGTTTCTTTTGGATTTGGGAAATATGGAGTCTGATGTCAAGGCATCTTCTATGGTTCGACTCAATATGAAGACAGCAAAAGAGAAGAACCATATTATGGCTGATGTAAAGTATACAGGTGCACTTCAAGCGATAGAAAGTCAGAGGGTTTTTGAACAGGATATTTCAGAATTTATAGACCACCTTTTTAGAAAAGACAGTAGATACTACTATAGACCACATAATTTATTTTCTTTGCAGGATTATATGGATTATTATCATATTTTATTTGATGTTATGGCAAGTAAGATTATAGAAAATAGGATTACGCATATGATATTTTTTATTATCCCGCACCTTGGATATGATACTATCTGCTATCAAATAGGAAAGGCTCTTGGATTAAAGATTATTATTACCATACAATCACCTTTCCCAAATCGTTACTTTTCTATGCATAGTGTAGAGGAGTATGGATGGTTGTCAAGAGATGAAAAAATTACATACCAGCCTATAAAAATAGAACCAAAGGAAAATGAATGGTTTTATATGAAGGGGATTAAGCAGGGGGAGAATAAAAAAGGAAAAATTACCTTAAAGGCGATTGGAAGTATAGCTAAGTTTTTACTCCTTAGGAAGCCCAGTTATTTACTAAATCCCTTTAAGCTTCATAGTATTTTAAAAAGAACAATAGATATTTATGGTGAACTTCCCGAGTGGAGAGATCCGTTTGCGAGGTTCTTCCATACAAATGAGCTGGAGTACTTTGAGCATATTACCCAGTATGAAGAAACCTCTTTTGATTTGAACACTGATTTTGTTTATTTTTCTCTTCAGATGCAACCGGAAATGACAACATCTGCTTTGGGTGGCTGGTATAGAGATCAGGCTTTAGCTATTGAATCGCTGGCTTTACTCTTGCCTGAAAATGTTAAAATCTATGTAAAAGAAAATCCAAAACAGGGAGCTTATATGCGAGGCCCAATGTTTTTTCATAGACTCAAGCGTATACCCAGTGTAGTGATTTTGCCTTCCTTTGCAAACACGCATGCATTAACAGACCACTCTCTTTTTGTATCAACTATTTCTGGTACAGTTGGATGGGAGGCTGTGCAGAAGGGAAAAAATGTACTGATTTTTGGTAAGACATGGTATCGTAGTTTTCCCGGTGTTTTTGAATATCATGAATCTTTAACATACCAGGAAATTATGGAATATAAAATTCAACATGAAGAACTAGAGGATGTCTTAGGTCTACTAATGACCAAGTCTCATAAGGGTGTGGTTGACAGACACTATGCTCCGCTTGTGGAAGAGTATGACAAGGACAGAAATTTCAAGGATGTGGCTAAAAATATTTTAGGTTTATTGCAGGGCAGAGAGAAAACAACATTTTCTGATCAGTCCGCAGGCCTATAGTTTTTTTCTTTCTCTGCCTTGGCTTTGGCACGCTTTTTCTTCTCTTCCATCTGGATCGCATCCCTGAGCTCCTCTTCGTTGTCAAAGCGGGCACCGTCTATGAACTTGGACTGATCATCAAACTGCCCGGTACGGATGCCCCATATGAGGGCTGCCAGTCCCAAAGCCCCAAGGAAAGTAGAGATACCTATCATCATCGTCATAATCGATCCACTCATATTTTTCTCCTCAATTTTATTCTACTTGAGTTGGCGACGACCACCAGTGAGCTGAGACTCATAGACAGAGCTGCGATCAGTGGGGTGACATAGCCTGCAACTGCCAGAGGCACTGTGACGATATTGTACAGGATAGAGAAGCCAAGATTTTGTTTGACCGTCCTAAAGGTAGTCTGGCTGATCTCAAAGGCGTCTGTCAGGCGCTCCAGACTATCATCGAGAAGCACCACATCACTCACCTCTATGGCAATGTCTGCACCACTGCCCATGGCGCAGGCGATGTCACTTTTGGCTAGGGCGATGGCATCGTTGATTCCGTCTCCTGCCATGACTACGATCTCTCCCTCTTCATGAAACCTGTCAATCAAAGATGCTTTGTCTGTGGGTAGCAGAGAGTGATAGACTGTCTCTATCCCGACACTGCTAGCGATGCTGTGTGCACTTAGCTCATGATCACCAGTAAGCATGACAATTTTGAGCCCTTGTGCCTGAAGTGCTTTTATCGTCTTTTTTGCAGCTTTTTTGATACGGTCTTGTAGCTCGATAGTGGCAGTGATTTTTCCTTCCTGCGCAAAGAGAAAGAGGGTATGTTCACTTTGGAAATCTGTCTCTATGCCCAGCGAGTGTATCAAGGAGGCATTGCCGCCTGCCAGTGACTGTACTTTGCCTTTGGCTGTAATGCCTTTGGCGTCGATACTTCTGATATCAGTAAGAGTGGGTAGGGCAAGGTCAGGGTAGGAGTCGTGCAATTTTTCTTCTATGCCTTGGCTGACAGGGTGATTGGAGCTCTGCACCAGTGCTAACAGGAGAGCAGGGTCAAACCCTTCGTAGGTATGCAGGTGGATGACACTGGGCTTGCCTTCGGTGATAGTACCGGTCTTGTCTAGAGCCAAAAGGGTACTTTTGGCCATGGTCTCCAGCATACGGGATTCTTTGAAAAGGATACCTCGCTTGGCAGCACGAGACACCCCTATTAATGTAGCCATGGGAGTTGCCAGGCCTAGAGCACAGGGGCAGGCGATGACGATGACGGCGATCGCAGTGATCAGGGCAGTCTCAAAGGAGCCACTGTGCCACTGCCAAAAGGCATAAGTTGCCAGAGCAACAGTTAAAATGGTCAGCGAAAAGTATCCAGAGATAGTATTGGCCAACTGTTCTATATAAGGTTTTTTGGTGATGGAGTCGCTGAGCATCTCAGTGATTGTATGCAGCAGTGATTCCTCTGCACGCTTGGTGACACGATAGCGTACCACAGAGTCCAGGCAGATGGTACCGCTGAGTATGCTGTCTCCAGAGGCCTTATAGGCAGGTTCATTCTCTCCTGTCAGAGAGCTCTCGTCAAAAGAGGCGGCACTGTTTTCCAGTATGCCGTCTATCGCTACCTTTTCGCCAGGTTTGAGCTCGATGATATCACCGATCTCTATATTTTCGACAGAGACCAGTGCCTTATTACCCTCTTTGATGACGGTAGCTTCTGTGGGCATGGTGCCGATGATCTTATCCAACGTATCGCTGGCCTGTTTTTTACTCAGTACCTCTAGGTATTTTCCCACGAGGATAAAGGTGATGATCATCGTCACCGAATCGAAATAGACCTCACCATGCTCCGTGACCATAGCATAGATAGAGTAGAGGTAGGCGAGTGATGCCCCTGTGGCGACCAGTAGATCCATATTGACAAAGCGGTTTTTGAGCCCATAGTAGGCCCCTCGGAAAAAGATCCATCCGCTATAAAAGAGCGTTGGTGTGGCAAGGATAAACTCAGCGATAGTCAGAATATTTTTGTGCCCTTTTTCAATCCCAGAGAAATAGCCTGCATACTGTGCGATGGCCAGCCACATGATGTTCATAGTCGCAAAGACACCTACCAAGATACGGGTATAATAGTCATTGCGTGTCTTGATGCTACGCTCTTCTTGCAGAGAGGCATCATAAGGGTAGGCATTGTATCCGATAGAGCGTATCTTCTCTATGATCTGAGAGAGTTTGATCACCTCTTCATCCCAGACAACCTTGGCTTTGTTATTGGAGTAGTTGATGGTGGCCTCTACGATGCCTTCTGTCTGGTGAAGCACCTTCTCATTGAGCCAAACACACGCAGAACAGTGGATACCTTCGATGATGAGGCTGATCTCATTGAATCCATCATTGTTGATTTTGATATATTTGTTTTTGAATCCCTCTAGATCAAAGCGAACTAGATCCTCATCAGATTGAGTGGCGGGATGCAGGGTTTGGTTGCCAAGTTTTTCATAAAAAGTATCCAGTCCCTCGTCCTGTAGGAGATGATAAACGCCTTTGCACCCTTTGCAGCAAAAATAAAGGGTCTCTTCTTGTTTTTTTTCAACAATCATGACAGATTCGTCAAAGTTGAGATGACAATGGGTGCATGAAACTTGTGCCAAAGAATAC
>JALVVQ010000050.1 GCA_027023325.1 Campylobacteraceae bacterium
TCTAAACGCGGTCTTTTTTGCCAATGAGTAGAATGTCTCTTCTGCGCTTTGTCCTCTGTTGTTGTGCAACAGATACTCTTCTGAAAATATGATCTGCAGCAGTATATCCTGCCATGTCTCAGGAGAGCTGGAGACGATAGCATCAGCAATCTCTTTTCTCTTTGCCGCACTCTTCTCCGGGAAGAAGAAGTCCACAAGTCTCTGGGTCACCCCTTGGGTAAACAGGCTTGACTTGACAAGCTCACGGTAAAAATCATCACCATTGTATATCGTCGTACCAAACAGACTCAGGGCTTCAGTGTTTTGATTGAGCCCGACCTCTAGCGTGTCACTGTCGGTATTGAGTTTCCAGTTTTGTAGCGCTTTGCCGGCTATAGGCACATGACTATCATCTGCATCCAACAGGTATATCTCCAGCATCTCTCGCCCATTGTCTTCAGGACTTCTAAACCGTCTCCAGTTATCCTCACTCATCATATGCACATACGCGATAAAACGCATCCCTCCTTCCTCTTCCAAAAAGTTTACTAGACGATTGTATACGCTGGATATATTGGGTGTATGGGTAGAGGACAGCTCATACGCAGGTGAAAACATAATAGTCTGTGTAAGGATATATGCCGTCCAGTTGTTGAGGAAATACTTGTCCAGGTCCTTCATCGCATAAAAACGACTAAGTATGGTGATGACCTGAGGTTCATACCAGGAGCTTTGGAACTGACGAAATACTGCATCATCCAAGATATAGTCCTCTAGCCACCCTTTGTCTGTGGTCTCTCCCTCAAGCCCACTACGCAATTGAGCCATAAACTCATTGGAGGCGATCTTCTCTTTGAGCTCTTTTAGAGGATATCCAAAAAAGAGGGTTTTGAGTATCTTGTCTGCGACTTCCAGCTTGTCTTGGTCGCTTAGGGCGTTGAATTCATCATTGCTAAGCTGGTTTAGCTTATACTCAGATGAGGCTTTGTTTTGGTGATAAAAGGTGAGACCTTTATATTCTAGCTCATATTTGGGGTCAGTAGCCGGGTCGCCTCCGCCTCCGCCTGCACCTCCCCCTGTAGCGCCACCGCCTCCGCCACCACAGTTACTCAGTAGAAAAATAGTTGCAAGCGTCAAAAACAGTCTTGCTGTGAATTTAAGTATATACATACAAAGTCCTTTTTGTTGGTCTAAAAAGGTCTTGGGATAATCAGGGGGAATATACAGAGATATAAATAGTTAAAATCTACCTATGATATTGGCAACCTGGCAATCTCAATGAGACCCATAGCTTTCTGTCCCTACCTCACGATAGGTTTAGCATTGTCAATGTGACGACACGGAGAATATATCATTCTTCCTGTTCAAATCCTAGCATGATTAACCTAAAATCTTTTTAAATTCAGCACCATGTGATGGATAAACACCCATACAGTATCCAAAAAAAGGGAGGCGCACTTCTCCAGAGAGAGGAAGAGCTATGGCACAACAGGCTGATTGGCTTATTAATCTATCGTATCGTCTTTCAACTCAATATATTCTGATAAAAAAATATCCCTTAGTGCCAAATCTATTTTTTCTGCATCCTTTTTGTAATCTATTTTTTTGAATGGGTTACGAAATAGTACCTTTTCTATCGCTATAAAGTAGCTCCAGACGATCTCCCTATTGACCTCTTCTCCACTGCACCCAACCCACAACATATAAGGCTTCTCTCTATACATTACACACCAGCCCCAATCTTCAGCAAGTGGAGGCTGGACATGATATCCTAAGTCATTCAGTCTACCACAAATCCACTCTGACAACTCTTTGCCAAAAATGCCTGGATTTGTTTCTGTATCCTCACCTGCTTGGACACTGAACTTATCTGTTTGAAATGTATATCTTTTGTAGACTGACATTGCTTATTTTGGCTCCTTATCAGAGTTCGGCATTATCACCATAGCAAAATATATATGCAGCAGAATCACTATAAAAGCAAATAGTTTTACAAAGACATGATCAGATAAATCCATCCAAGCCACATACTCAAGACCATCTGCCACCCCCAAATGCTCGCCACATACTAATCCACCAATAACAAAAATAAATATTTCATGGGGAAATCTCTTCTCAAGGAAATATTTTTGAAGCCATAAAAGGCCAATGGATGCAATGATATATAAAAGTGTATTCATTTTGCTATCAACTTCCTTTCGTTTCAAAGTATAATACATTAAGGTCAACAGGTACTTCCGTCTTTATCCACTTGTAGCAACCGCATATAACATCTATTTGATTTTTATTTGTCTTTGCCTGTCTCCACGCAAATTACATACAGCCTCTAGCGTATAATCATCCTCATCTATAGCCCCTTGTTGTGTTCTTTTCAATATAAACCGTAAACCTCTACGAGTATCTCCCACATAGATACTCTCAATCATTTCGAGACGGGCCATTCCACTCTGTATCTCTTTCTCGTATCTGGGGAAATATTGGTATACCAACTGAGCAATACCCAAATTGGGATCATCCAATACACCAATCCAGTCTATTGTCGCCTCAGAATTATCACGATACACCATGATATACCCTGTACCATAAGTACGAAAGTTCTTAATATTTTTGGTACTTAGCAGTATCTTAAATGTCTCGTCCATTAGAATAGACTTTAAACTCGATTTGCTAGCAAACTCATTGCATATTGTTTTGCTGGTTTGTTGACTATGCCATGAAAATAGTAGCACAATCAAGAAAAGCACAACGATACTGAGCAAGATCGTTCGTACAATTTTTTTAACTATGCTACCAGTACGCTCAGCACCTTTTCTCACCTCACACTGCCTGAAGCTTCACACCAAAACTATTCAGAACTTTGACAACCGTATCAAATTTCGGGTTGACTCCAGCTTTGAGGCTTTTGTAGAGAGATTCTCTTTTGAGCCCCGTTTCATCGGCGACCCGCGTCATGCTGTGTGCCCGAGCGATATGTCCGATGGCTTCGAGAAGCTCATCGGTATCCCCGTCGGCAAGTACTTGACTGAGGTATTCGGCAATGAGCTCCCGAGAAGTGAGATAGTTGGCGATGTCAAATTCTCGTGTTTTATCTGTCTTCATCCTGCATCTCCTTAAGAAGTATTCGTGCGGTGCTTATGTCTTTTTTCTGCGTTGACTTATCGCCTCCGTTTACGAGCAAAATAATTCGATTTTCTTGCACCGTATAGTAAACGCGATATCCGGCACCTAGAGACAAACGTAATTCCCATAGATGTGAATCTATCCGTTTGTGGTCCCCAAAGTTACCTTTTTTGATTCGCTGAATGCGCCGAGCTATGGCAATTTTGGCTGAGATATTTTTCAAGCGCTCCAGCCATGCGCTAAATTGAGCTGTTTCATGAACAACATATTCCATAGTGTATCCTAAATTATACAGATTGTCAATATACTATCGCAAACACATGATACCATAGCTCTAAATCTAGGAGAAAATATATGCCATATTGTCATATTTTTTCTTAACTCATCCAAATCCTTTGGCTCAAATATCTAACTACTTCTTATCGGCAGGTTTTTCTTCTTTCTCCATCGAGACCGCCTTTTTAATAAGGCCTGATTTTTTAAAGGAGGACCAGTTTTTCTGGCTTGCCAAGTAGTCCTCAGGGAAGATCTTGTCTCCTGATTCGGGTAGTTCGATTCTCCTGATGCCGCTTTTGTCGACAACCAGTCTTGCTCTGTGCAGCTCTGTGCTCTGTTTGGTTTTGTTCTCTACGATGATATTGATATGATAGACTTTGTTACCGAACAATTTGCTATGTCTTGCCCTGTAGAGTGGCACCTTTCTGGCTTCCATTCTTTTTAGGTAGGCGGAGATATCAAACTGCATGATATTGTGTATCCCCTCGATTGTATGATTATATTTTCGCTGGATATTCCCATTGTACAGCACCACACTCTTCTCAAATCTGATAATATCCTCTTCGATATAGGGAGAAAGTCGCCTGGGCACCTCTAGTAATCGTGTGCTGCGAATATCTTTTTGTACTTTGTCTTCTGTGACAAATCGCATCTTTTCTTTGATAAATGCGAAGAGAAGCTTTCTGTCCATACTGTAGATCTTCTCTTTGTAGTCATAGGTTTTGATTGCCATCTTTTTATCAAAATAGCTCCGGTATGCCTCTTTGATTCTGTCTTTGAACATATAGCTGACAACCAGGGCAGCAAAAAAAGATGTGGTGAAATTTCCATACTCCTTCTGTGTAGCAAAGACGATCAGTGTCGTAAATACCATAGAGATA
>JALVVQ010000051.1 GCA_027023325.1 Campylobacteraceae bacterium
ATCCACTCCATCGCGGACTCTAGGGTGATCTCTCTAGGTGTGACCAGCTTGATGGCTTCATCTGCGCCTGAGGTTCTCATGTTGGTCAGTGCTTTTCCTTTGAGTGGGTTGACATCTAGGTCGCCTGGTCTTGCAGACTCACCGATGACCATACCTGAATAGACTTTGTCTTGTGGCTTGATAAACAAAGTACCACGAGCCTGAAGGTTAAAGATAGAGAAGGCTACGGCTTCACCATTGTCCATAGATACCAATGCTCCCGGTGTTCTAGACTCGACCGTACCCGAATAGGCTCTGTACTCCAAGAATGAGTGGTTCATGATGCCTTCACCTTTGGTGTCGGTCAAAAACTCTGAACGGAAACCTATAAGTCCACGCGCAGGGATCTCAAACTCCAGTCTTACTGTACCGTCTGGCATAGGGTTAAGAGAAGTCATGTTTGCTTTTCTTTTGCCTAGTTTTTCGATGGCAACGCCTTGGAACTCTTCTGGCACATCCACCACGAGGTGCTCAAATGGCTCCATCTTGACACCATTTTCTTCTTTGGTGACCACCTCTGGACGGGCAAGCATAAACTCAAACCCTTCTCGTCTCATATTTTCTGCCAAAATACCGATCTGGAGTTCGCCACGACCAGATACCTTGAAAGATGCATCTCCCATCGGTTCCATGCGCATAGCGATGTTGGTCTCCATCTCTTTTTCAAGACGCTCTTTGATCTTGTTTGAGGTGACATGTTTGCCTTCTTGGCCGGCCAGTGGGCCATTGTTTACAGACATGATGACTGAAAGTGTAGGCTCTTCCACATGCATAGGATCCAGTGCCACTGGGTTGACAGGATCACAGACTGAGTCACCTACATCAATATCGTTAAATCCAGCGATCGCTACGATATCACCAGCTTCTGCTTCATCAATATCAATACGCTCAAGACCTTTAAATCCGATAAGTTTAGACACTCTTGATTTTGATTTCGCACCACACGATTTTACAAGTAGATACTCATCACCTTTTTTGATCTTACCGTTGAAGATACGCGTAATACCAATACGCCCAACAAAATTGTCAGAGTCCAGTGTAAAGACCTGTGCCTGCGTATCCGCATCCGGTGAGCCCTGAGGGTAGGGGACTTTGTCAAGTATCGCCTCAAATAGTGGCGTCATATCCTTGTTCTCATCTTCCATCTCCCATTTGGCATAGCCATCTCTGGCCGCGGCATACAATACAGGGAACTCAAGCTGCTCTTCATTCGCATCCAAAGCCACCAACAGGTCAAAGACCTCATCCATGACTCTATCAGGATCAGAGCCATCCTTGTCGATCTTGTTGATGACCACGACAGGGATAAGCCCAAATGCAATCGCTTTTTTCAAGACAAATTTAGTCTGAGGCATGACGCCCTCCTGTGCATCCACAAGAAGCAGTACCCCATCAACCATTTTTAGCACACGCTCTACCTCACCACCAAAGTCGGCGTGACCCGGAGTGTCAATGATATTAATTTTGTGATCACCGTAGTTGATCGCAGTGTTTTTGGAGAGGATCGTGATCCCGCGCTCTTTTTCAATATCGTTAGAGTCCATCGCTCTCTCTTCTACCTCTTGGTGTGCAGCGAAAGTGCCTGACTGTTGGAGAAGTTCGTCTACGAGTGTTGTTTTTCCATGATCGACATGTGCGATCACAGCAATGTTTTTGATTTTTTGCATATATTTTCCTATAGTGAAGTGTTTGAGACACCTCTATTCACTGTATTTTCGCGCATTATATCTAAAATTTCTTCTAATTGTCTCCTATGGGCGGCCTAGACTGCTGGGAGACTGTCCGATTCAATGCGAAAACCCACTGAGCTCATGATACATTTTCAAGGCATATCTGTCTGTCATAGAAGCAATATAGTCTGCCACGACTCTATGGGTGGCTCTCACTTCCAATAGGGCTTTTTGTCTAGGGGGCAAAAGATTTGTCTCCTCCATATAGGCACGGTATAGACCCCTAATACACTGCTTGCCCGCATACATTTTACTGACAATCTCTTCATGCCGGTAGAGCTTGTTAAAAAGCAGTTTCTTCAGCCTCTTGAGTTCAGTGGCTGTCTCTCGGGAAAAACCTACAGGCAGAGGCACTGTAGCCTCTAGGCTGGCAGCAATCGGTGTCTCTCGACGATAGTGAGTCGCCCCCTCTGTACTATGTGTGATAAAATCCTCCACCAATAGCTTGATCAATCCCGCGACAAAACGATGCCTGTAGAGATGTTCCTTTCTCCCGATTCCTTCTGCTTGCACCATGGCATCCACCCTCAGGCAGAGAGGATCTTCAAGCAAATCATCAAAGGAGATCAGTCCGACTTTGATCCCATCATCAATATCATGTGAAGTATAAGCAATCTCATCCGCATGATCGACCACCATCGCTTCCAGAGAGGGGTGTTTCTCCAGATCAAACCGTCCGTCTAGACCTTCCAAGAAAGGTTTCTTATAAGGATAAGAATGTTTCAATACCCCTTCGAGTGTGGCGAAGGTAAGATTAAGTCCGTCAAACTCCTTGTAGCGTTTTTCCAATTTGGTCAACACCCTAAAGGACTGAAAATTATGCTCAAATCCCAGGGTATGACCATCTGCTTTGAGCAAGTAATCAAGCTCATCTCCACCCACATGTCCAAAAGGCGTATGCCCCAGATCATGTGACAGTGCAATCACTTCTGAAAGTGTTTCATTGAGCCCCAGCATCCGTGACAGAGTACGGGCAATCTGGCTCACCTCCAACGAGTGGGTCAAACGGGTACGGAAATAATCTCCCTCGTGGTTGAGAAACACCTGCGTCTTGTACTCCAGTCTACGAAAAGAACTACAGTGGATCACCCTGTCTCTGTCTCTGGAGTAGGGATCACGAAAATCCTCTACAAAGGTATGAAATCGCTGTTGTGGTTCCATTAATACTATCCTGAATAATTTTGCTATAATTGTACCAAAATTACACGGTGTGCCCCATGACCCAAACCCAAATGTACCACATTACCTATCAAAAACCAAAAGTCTCCCTCCTGCAAGAAGCAGGGCTAGGCGTGGCTGAGATCGCTGCCCGCACCTGCTATGACAGCTTTGAAAACTCTGAAAATGCCTGTATCAAGGAGGCGATGGAGCATCTCGATACCCAGGCTATCAATAAGATCGAGGATTCAGAACTCCTCTCCAATCTCGCCTGGGTACACCATCACCATTCTATCATCGAACATGCTACGCTTAGCTTTTTGGTACAAGGTACCAGCCGTGGTGTCTTGCAAGAGCATGCCCGTCACAGGATCCAGTCCATCTCTGTACGCTCTACCCGCTACACCATGTCTGGTATCATCAATGCTTTTATCGCTTCATTTGAAGCGGAGGATGGCTTTGAATTTTTTCTAGAGAAACTATTGGCACTGGATATGTTTGTGATCATCGATCTAGCGTATCTAGCCATAGAGATCCGTGCAATCTACGACAAGCTCCTCTTCCAGTATCACAGAGACAGCACCTTTGTCCAGAATGCTGTAGCAAAATCATCACTGCCCTTTTTGGAAGTACATAAAGGAGATGCCCAAGGACTCTTTGAGGCACTTCAACATGGCAAAAAAAAGCGTAATGTAGGAGACGGCTTCAAACACATCGTCTCCGACAATTGGAAAGTAGATATGGTAGTCACCTTCAATATCCGCAGTCTCAAAAACTATTTTGATCTTCGAGACAGTGGGGCGGCCTGGTTTCAGATACGTTGGCTGGCCGAAGAGATGAAGCGTGTCACGCCCTTAAAATATCTAAGACTTATTGACAAGAAACATAAAAAATAACCAAAGGAATACCTCGTGAAACTACTAAAACTTACGCTTACGCTATTTTTTCTATTTCAATCACTCTCTGCGGAAAGTCTTCCAGATATCAAAAACAGTATACCAGTCTATATCAAAGCGGGGAGCAGGATTACTGTCAATGCCCTCTACAAAGCCAATGACTACCAACCCCTCTGGACAGGTCAAAACAATGCCACGCAGTTTGCACAGCTAATCGAAGCTCTGGGTGACCCATTGTTTAACTACAAATATAAACAGTTCAATCAAGACAAAATCATTGATCTGGCTTTTGATATAGACAGTGGGGCGACCTCGCAAGAGAACCTTGCCAAACTGGATATCCTTGCGACTGAGAGTTATTTAAATCTGATCTATTTTATCCGTAGAGGGGACGTGGACTGGGAACTGGTCAAACGAAAGCTTCATGGACTCAAAGCGGCACAGGACGTCCGTGCTACCTGGGAAATTCATCCAAAGCCTATGCCTGCCACAGGCAGCATACTTCAGTCTATACAACAGAGAGATATTGCCCAGTACCTTCAGTCCATCCTGCCCCTCATAGATCAATACAAGCCATTGATTACTATGCTTGAACGCTATAGAAATATGCCCAAATTCTCTAAAATCCCTTTTGGTAAAACACTCAAGCATGGTAGGACAGACAGCCGTATCAGAACTATCAAGAAACTGCTACAGTTTACTGGTGACTTTCCCAGAAATGAGAGTGCCGGTACGGGCTATACCAAGAGCCTTTCTGCTGCTATCTCCCAATTCAAAGAACGCTTCAATCTTGCCAAGGGTGACTATATAGATAACAAAGTAATCAAGTACCTCAACACAACCAAGGCAGCCTATATCAAAAAGATTATTACCAACCTGGATATGCTCAAGCTTCAACCCCATCGTTTTGAGGCAGATCATGTCCAGATCAATGTGCCAGAGTTCAGGCTCAGATATTATCAGGGTGGCACAGAAGCATTACGAAGTGATATCATCGTGGGGCGCATAGACAGACCCACACCACTCTTTAGTGATAAGATCGAATATATGGTACTCAATCCTACTTGGACGATCACAGATAATTTAGTTAAAAGAGACCTTATTCCCGTGCTAAAAGAGCACCCTAACTACCTTAAAGAAAATAACATTCGTGTCTTTACCTCCTACAAAAAAGGTGCCAAAGAGTCACCTCTTGATCTACAAAAACTCTTTAGCTATGAGCACAGCAAAAAACATGTACCTTACCGCTTTGTACAGTATCCAAGTGCAAAAAATGCTTTAGGTCGTGTGAAATTTATGTTCCCCAATAAGTATGCTGTTTATCTCCATGATACCGACAACAAGTCACTTTTCAAATATAGGTATCGTGTATATAGTTCCGGCTGTATGCGTGTGCAAAGACCCTATGACTTTATGTATGCACTGCTCAATAATGCGGGCAATAGTTATTCGGAATCCAGTTTGCAAGAGATATTTGACAGCAATAAACCTACTACTATCCGACTAAAACGCGCTATTCCTGTGCATGTACTCTACCAGACTGTCAGAAGAGACAACGGAAGAGACTACTTCTTCTATGATGTCTATATGTATGAGCAGATCGTCTATGAATCTACTGCCGGACATAAAAAATCCTCTTTCCGTGTACCAGAGAAGCGATTGACAAAGATTGAGAGAATCGGGGCAAGGATCAGATAATTACTTTCTAATCTTGACCCTTTGTGCATGGGTAATGGCGATTGCCATTGCATCAGTGATATCCAAGGGTTTAATCTCTTTTTTAATTCCCAACAAACGCTTGACCATAAAGGCGACTTGCTCTTTGGCCGCTTTGCCATTGCCAGTAATCGCTTTTTTGACCTGTAGTGGGGTATATTCATAAAAATACCCCACCTCCTGCAACATCTTCAGACTTAGAGCCCCTCTGATCTGTGCCAGCTTGAGTACGCTCTGCGGATTATAGGCAAAAAAGATATCTTCGATAGCCACCTCATCTATCTGATTGGTTTTGAGAATAATATCTATCCCCTCCATCAGCTCTACGATCTGCTCTTGAAGTAGCTTGCTCTTAATCTTCAATACACCCGCTTCTACCAGTTGATACTTGTGCCCATAGAAATCCAGTACGCAGTAACCAAGATTTCGACTTCCGGGGTCTATACCTAAAATTTTCATTCACACCTTTGTTCACATGTTAAAAAGTTTATTCACATTACTTTTTTTGCCCTATTTTAGCACAATTGCGATAAAATAATAAAAGTTATTCACATACTACTATCAATTACTGTGAATAGATACGCAAAAGGGTCACTATGAGTATTGGAAAATCTGTTCTGACTGAACTGAAAAAAGAGATTAACAAAAATGAATATCAACGCTATATTAAAAATTTGCACTATGATGAAATACATTCAAGAAGCGACAGAGCTATTTTTACCACTCCTAATATCATCGTAGCCAAATGGATTAAAACCAAGTACAGAGAGAAGATAGCACATCTTTTTGAAATACAAGGAGGTATCAAACCTCAAGTGGAAATCGTCGTAGGAAAAATTGATACAAAAACCAAAAAAAGAATTCAGATAAAAGAGCATAAGAATACTCCCAAAAGTACTCACCTTAACCCCTCTTTTACCTTCGAAAGCTTTATTGTCGGAAGTTCCAACCAGTTTGCCTATACGACAGCTAAATCTGTAGCGGAAAAGCCTGGCATGCAGTACAACCCACTCTTTCTTTATGGCGGTGTGGGCTTGGGGAAAACTCACTTGCTTCAGGCCATAGGCAATGACCAAGTAGCCCAAGGCAAAAAAGTAATCTATACCACGCTTGAGCAGTTTATGAACAAGTATATCTCACATATCAAATCACAGACGATGGATAGATTTAGAGAGCATTTTAGAGAGTGTGATCTACTTCTGATCGATGATATACAATTCCTGAGTCGCAAAGAACAGACACAGGAGGAATTTTTCCATACCTTCAATGAACTCCATCAGGCAAAAAAACAGATCGTCATTACCTCAGACAGACAGCCCAATCAAATAGCCGGTTTGGTAGATAGACTCAAAAGCCGTTTTGAATGGGGACTGATGGCGGATATACAACCTCCTGAATTAGAAACAAAAATTGCTATTATTGAAAAAAAATGTGAGCTTGATGGTATTAAACTGGGCAATGACATTATCCACTATATCGCTACCAATATGGGTAACAATATCCGTGAAATCGAAGGTACATTGATCAAACTCAATGCTATGAGCAGCATGCTCAACCAAAATATTACACTAGAATTTACAAAAACTACCATCAAAGACCAACTCAAAGAAAAACATGAAAATATCAGTATTGATGATATCGTTAAAATTATTTCTAAAGAGATGAATGTCAAACCCTCAGACATCAAATCAAAAAAGCGTACCAGAAATGTGGTCAATGCCCGACGCATCGTCATCTATCTGGCACGAAACCTCACACCCAACTCTATGCCTCAAATCGCTCAATATGTCGGGATGAAAGACCATACAGCCATCTCTCATGCTATGAAGAAAATCAATGAAATCATAGAGAATGACGAAAACTTCAAAGTACTCCTTGAAGAGCTCTCCAATAAGATAGGAACAAGTCCAAAGGAAAATGAATAAAAAAAAGATATAATTTTAAGAGTGAAAAGATGTGAATAAATAAAATAGAAATGATTATGGAAACAATCCGTTACCAGCGTATCTATAGTAGGTTTTCACGAATTCACTGTAACCTACTACGACTACTATATTTATTTATAAATTAAGAGGGAGAAACTATGAAGATTAGAGCAGACAAACAGATCATTGAATCCGTACTCATTAATCTACAACCATTTTTAGAAAAGAAGGATGCCAGTCAAATCACTTCACATATCTATTTTGAAGCAAACAAGCATGGTTGTATTGTCAGAGCTACCGATTCTGAAATCGGCCTACAGATAGTGACAGACAATTTTATAGTCGAGCATGAAGGTTCCTTTACTGCCAATGGTAAAAAGTTACTGGATATTATCAGAATTCTAAAAGAGGGTGATATTGTCTTGGAGATACTGGAAAATACACTTTTAATCAAACAGAAACATTCAAAATTCAAACTTCCTACTTTTGATGCCAACTCTTTCCCTGTTTTCCCCGTTATTGATGAAAAACCTCAAATCGCTTTAGACTCTTTGCATCTTATAAAAAACCTCAAAAAAATATCTCCTGCTATTGATACCAACAATCCCAAGTTTGAACTCAATGGTGCGTTAATCAATATTACAGAAAAAACCACCGATTTGGTAGGAACAGATACCAGACGATTGGCCATTGCCTCTATTCCTGGTAGTTCCGGAGAAGAACTCTCACTCATTTTACCCAAAAAAGCGATTCTTGAAATACAAAAACTTTTTCTTGATCAAATCACTATTTATTATGATGAAACCACACTCATTGTTACCAATGATAATTATTTCTTTTTTACCAGATTAATTAATGGAAAATTCCCTGACTATCAGCGTATCGTACCAAGCAGTGTCAAACATCAAATTGCATTGCCTAAAAAAGCAATGCTTGAAGCCATCAAGATGATTACAACTATCTCTCATGATATAAAGATCTCTTTTAGAAATGATACGATTCTTTTCAATTCACTCTCCTCGGACAATGTAGAAGCCAAAACAGAAATAGAACTAGATACAGGACTTTCTGAAACTTTTGAGATTTCTCTCAACAGTAAATATATTCTCGATTTTCTCTCACAGGTTGATCATGATTCCTTTGAAATAGGATTCAATGAGTCAACATTGCCTTTCTTAGTCAAAGATGATAATTTTATGACAATTATTATGCCGATTGTTGCATAGGGGTGATGCAAATAATGAATGATCAACAAGAAACCAAATATATCTTTGTCACAGGTGGCGTGCTCAGTTCCTTGGGAAAGGGTATCACTGCTGCCAGTATCGGTACACTGCTTAAATCTTCTGGCTATCGCGTAGGTGTGCTAAAGCTTGATCCTTATATCAATGTTGATCCCGGTACGATGTCTCCCTTGGAGCATGGAGAGGTGTTTGTGACCAAAGATGGTGCAGAGACAGATCTGGATCTTGGACATTATGAAAGATTTCTTGATACTTCTCTTACACAAAATAACAACTTTACTACAGGCTTGGTCTATAAAACAGTCATTGAAAATGAGAGAAAAGGCAAATATCTTGGTAAAACGATTCAGGTGGTTCCCCATATTGTCAATGAGATAAAAGAGAGAATCTTTAGAGCCGGAGAGGGCAAAGATATTCTTATCGTAGAACTGGGTGGTACGACAGGGGATATCGAAGGCTTGCCTTTTTTGGAAACCATCCGTCAAATCAAACATGAATTACCCAAAAAACAGGTAATGAATGTGCATGTCACTCTTCTGCCCTATATCAAAGCCGCTGGTGAGCTTAAAACCAAACCTACACAACATTCGGTACAAGAGCTTCGTCGTATTGGTATCGCGCCCCATATGCTGGTATTGCGTGCAGAGGTTCCTGTAACCAAAGAGATAAAACAAAAGATTGCATTTAGTTGTGATGTAGATATTGACTCTGTGATCATAGCAGAAGATGCTGCCACCATTTATCAGGTACCACTTAATTTCCTTAGACAAGATATTCTTACGCCTATCTGTTATCAGCTGGGATTGAATCAGTGTGAACCAAAAATAGATGAATGGAGTAATCTCGTACAGAGGATTATCCAACCAAGTGGCGAAGTAAAAATTGCTTTTGTTGGAAAATATCTGGATCTGAAAGAGTCTTATAAATCATTGACTGAGGCCTTTATTCATGCTGGTGCACATATGGACAAGAGAGTAACCATCAAGTGGGTAGACAGTGAAAAAATAGAGGATAACGGTGCCAAAAAATATCTGTTGGATGTGGATGGTATTCTCGTTGCCGGAGGATTTGGTGCGCGTGGTGTAGAGGGTAAAATCCAGGCTATCCAATATGCCAGAGAAAACAAAGTACCATTTTTGGGAATCTGTCTTGGTATGCAACTTGCCATGATCGAATTTGCCAGAAATGTTTTGAAACTTGAAGATGTCAATTCAGTAGAGTTTGATGAAAAACCTAAAAATCCTATCATTTATCTTATTGATGAATTTATCGACGCCAGTGGTTCCAAGCAGGTACGAACCACTACCTCACCATTGGGCGGAACGATGCGTCTGGGTGAATATGAATGTGAAACCAAGGAAGGCTCTGCATTGAGAGAAGCTTATGGTTCCAGCGTAATCTATGAGAGACACAGACATCGCTATGAAGCCAATCCAAAATACCGAGAAGCGATGGAAGTAGCGGGTATGATGGTCACAGGTGAGTCTCATGGATTGATTGAAGCAGTGGAAGTCAGTAATCATCCTTGGTTCTTGGGTGTACAGTTCCATCCAGAGTTTACTTCCAGACTCCAGCATGTCAATGAGAGTATTTTGGCTTTTATCAATGCCTCAATAGACTATTCTAGCGAGAATGAGTAGTCCTCACCCTATACTCACATCAGAAGCGATCTTTACGCTTTTGAGTAAGCGCTTTGATGATACTTTTCTTTCGCTCAAAGACCTTCCTCTTCCTGCTACTTTCAAAGATATGGACAGGGCAGTCAAGCGCATCGTGCAGGCGATTAAAAATCAAGAAAAAATTGTACTTATTGGCGATTACGATGTGGATGGTGTGATCTCCACCTCTGTGATGAAACTTTTTTTCGATGCTATTTCTGTCCCTTTGGCGTGGATTATTCCCAATCGTTTCAAAGATGGGTATGGACTCTCTACAACACTGATACCCAGAATTCAAGGAGCCGATCTGGTCATCACTGTGGACAATGGTATCTCAGCGGTAGAAGCAGCCAAGGAGTGCAAAAATCTAGGCATAAATCTAATCATCACTGATCATCATATTGTGCCCGAGATAGCCCCTGAAGCGTATGCGATTATCAATCAAAAGCAGCCAGCCTGCACCTTTCCCCATGCGGAGATATGTGGGGCACAGATTGCCTGGTATCTCTGTACTGCTCTCAACAAAGCACTGGATACCAAGGTGGATATGAAAAACTATCTAGAGCTGGTGAGTATGGCGATCATCGCAGATATCATGCCCTTGCAACATATCAACCGTGCAATGGTGCAGGCGGGTATCAAACTGCTCAACCAGAGCCAGCGCCCCTGTATCCAAGCCTATAGGGAGCAGAGCAGTAAACAGCAGCTTGTCTCCGAGGATATTGCCTTTGGGCTGGCACCCATTCTCAACAGCGCAGGACGGCTGGAGGATGCTTCTTTGGCTGTGGCATTTATCTGTAGTCCGAATATCTATGATGCAAGAAGTCACCTGGAAACACTCATAGCCCTCAATGAGTCCAGAAAGGTGCTGGAACAGCAAATTACTGATGAGGCGACCCATCAGGTGGACAAGGAGTCTAAAGTGATTGTTGTGGCTTCTAGCGCGTGGCATGAGGGGGTAGTAGGGATCGTTGCAGCCAGACTTGCACGCAAATTTGAACGGCCTGCTATTGTCTTGACTCAAAATGAGGCTTTCTACAAAGGAAGTGGACGCAGTTTCAATGGTTGTGATCTTTTTGCTCTGGTAGATACCCAACGGGGGTTACTGGGGAAATTTGGCGGACATAGCGCAGCGGTAGGGCTCTCTTTGGAAATTGAAAAACTAGAGGCATTTAGAACAGCACTCAATAAAGAGGCAAATACCTTTTGTTCACAAGAGATTTATGTGGATCCAGATATTCTAGGAGAGCTGCCCTTTGAACAGATCAACTTTTCACTGATAGAAATGATTGCGCAGTTTGAACCTTTTGGAGAGGGTAATCCCAAACCCAAATTTCTCACAAAAGAGGTTGAGATTCTCGCAGTACAAACCATGGGTAAAGAGGGTAACCATCTACGCTTTACTTTCCAACATCATGGTATGATCCATAACGGAGTACAGTTTAAAACCTATGCACAGTATGAGGTTGGACAGAAGATTGATATCGTCTATACGGTCAATGTGAATCACTTTAGAGGGGAGAGCACGGTACAGTTGATGGTGGAGCGTGTGATAGAAAATGATAATAAACACAAGTAAAGGTAAGAAAAGTTGCAAGTAGTTACTACGCTCTCTCCTGCACACATCTCACAACTCCATGCTCTCTACACCCAAGAGTGGTGGTCAAAAGGGCGTACACTGGAGCAGACAGAGCAGGCCGTTGCCAACGCTTCAGTGGTGATTGGGATAGTGGATGATGAGAATTGTTTGCAGGCTTTTGTGCGTGTGTTGAGTGATTTTGTCTTCAAGGCACTGCTCTTTGATGTGATTGTTGCCGATGCGTATCGGGGCAAAGGAGTAGGAGAACAGCTGGTAAAAGCAGTATGTAACCATCCAAAACTCAGGGATGTCAAACATTTTGAGCTCTATTGTCATCCAGAGATGACAGACTTTTACCGACAGTATGGATTTGTAGAGACCGATAGCAACCTTCAGCTGATGAGGAGAGGATAGCCATGAAACAGTATCTGAGAGCCACTGAGATCATTGACTATCATGATGAGAGTGTGGCTGCATTGGCAAGCGAACTGTCAGATGGCTGTAGCGATGAGGTGGCGATCACGCATCGTTGCTTTGAGTATGTCCGTGACCATATCCGCCATACTGGAGATTATCGAGAGAGTGTGGGTACCTGTAAGGCATCAGAAGTTCTTTTGCACAAAACAGGATGGTGCTATGCCAAGTCCCATCTGTTGGCTGCGCTCTTGAGAGCCAATGGTATCCCCGCAGGCTTTGGCTATCAGCGGCTGTGCTGTTCGGAATACCTGCCTGATACCTACTGCCTGCATGGGCTTAATTGGGTCTATCTCAGTGCTTATGGTTGGTACCGTATCGATCCCAGAGGAAACAAAGAGGGAGTGGATGCAGCATTTGATCCCCCCAGAGAAAAGCTGGCTTTTATTCCTCAGGAGGGGGAGTATGATCTAGAGGGGAACTTTCCTGATCCTCTCGAGGCCGTATTGGATGCTTTGCATACCTATCATGGTTATGAGACCATGATAGGTCACTTTCCGGATGTGATATGAGAGCGAAAGTTTGCATATTGACAAGATAATGTCAATTACGCTATACTATCCGTAATATTACACGCAATATTTAAAGGAAAATTACATGACATCCTATGCATCCGATGAACTCATCTCCTCTTCCCAATTTGCCAAGCGTTTTGGAGCCTATCTCTCTCAAGTTACATCTCATTCTATTGATAAGCTTGCCATTCTCAAGAACAACCGCGTTGAAGCCGTCATCATCTCTAAAGATAACTATGAGCGGATGAATGAAGCACTGGAGTATATGGAAAATCAGGAGATAGCACACCTTGTTAAGGAACGGACTACTCAACCCCACAACACACTGACACAGGAAGAAATGCTCGAGCACCTTGGAATCTCAGCAGATGAGTTGAAGTAGATGTACAGTATCGAGTACCACGAAGCAGTCAAAGGTGACTTCAAGGCTTTGGGACACCGTACCGCATTGCTTGTGATGAAGAAGATCAAAAAACTCGCACAGAATCCTATGATTGGCGTGGAGCTTGGCAACAAAGCCAACCTCCATCTAGCTGGCTATCGGAAAACATACATTGACAACAAGCGTGTGAGAATCGTGTATAAAATTATAGAAGATAAGATAGAAATCTTTATCGTTGCCGTTGGCAAGCGTGCCGATATGGATGTCTATCATAAAGCTGCACAAAGGGTATAGTTTTTATCTTTACTTAGCGCGGTAATAAAGATAGCAGATTTGGCACGACCACACCTATGGGGAGGGTTCCTAGATCGGCAGTACCCTGATCTGATCGTCTATTTTCTCTTTAAGCGTACTCTCAATAGCGAAGAGGGTGCCGGTACTGGAGCTGGCGCAGCCGTTGCATGCACCTAGATAGCGGATATAGACATCGATCTGTGCGCCATTTTCTTTGACATCCAAGATCTCCATGTCGCCCCCATCCATGATGAGAAACTGGCGGATAGATTCATCAATCACACTGTTGATGGTTGTAATCTTCTGCTCCAAATTCATCTCTCTGAAAGGGGTGTCTAGAGGTGCAAGCTTGGCAAGCTTCTCTGCTTCTAGCTCGTCCTGTACCTCTTGGAGTAGGGTGATGAGATAGCTGGAGCGTGTTTCATGTAGTGGTGTTGGTTCTAGGCAGGCTTTGTTATAGAGGCCTGCTTTGGTATAGTGTGTAATGGCTTCAAGCGTTTGGAGTTCGTGGAGTTTGATCGTCTCCTTAATCGCTTCGTTGCTCATGGGCGTATCGTTGCAGGGGCAGGTCTGTGTGGCGGCTGTTCCATTATAATAGACCTTGGAAGCCTCTTTGATAGCATCCAGCGCCAGTGTGATGACAAAGCTCTCTTCTTCAGGCAGGGCAGGGGTGCTGGGGTTGTCACGCAGGAAGTATTCCAGCCCTTTGTAGGTGATCTCTGCCGCTTTGTCTACGGTTTTGTTACGGCAGAGTAGGGCGGCCATATCATTGGCAGCGATCCCGGCAGGTGAGCCAAACTGGGTAAAGCGTGCCAAGACAATCGCATCATCACTCTTGTCAACAGCCCAGTAGAGTGTGATTCTCTCTCCGATCTCTTCGCTGCCATAGGTGTGGATAAAAAGCTCTGCTTCCAGCTCTTTGAGCTCTTCCATGCTGATCTCACCACAATTTTTGGGGCTGTTGATCAGCATCTCTACTTTGTTGCCGTAGTTTCCTTTTTCTGTCATTGGTTTCTCCATTACTGTATTCTTTCTTCTCTGATTAATGTAACTGCTTCTTTGAGCTTTTTGATGGTATAGTCGATCTCCTCTTCAGTGGTATAGCGACTGAGCGCAAAGCTGACAAGGGTGTGGGTGTAGTTGCGATCTTGTCCTATACCTGCTATGAGGGTATGTCCTTTTTCAGCAGAGACACTGATGCCGTGACGGTTAAGCTCCCAGACCAAAGCCTCACTCTGTACCCCCTTGAATCCCACCATGACAGTATGGGGTGTCCGTAGTGCCCAGGGGGTTACTATGAGGCTCTGAGGTATCTCCCGTATAGCCTCTTCCAGCGTGTCTCTAAGCTCTCTGACATCTTCCATCTCAAAGGCCTGTGCATCAACAGCCAGTTCCAGTGCCTTGCCCAGACCCACAAGATCTGCCCTGTTGGAGGGTGGCAGGAGGAGGTTGGGGAGTATCTTCCCCTCCTTGACGACTAGAACTGCGGTACCACTTGGCCCATGCATGGTCTCTGTAGAGAGTGTGAGATAGTCCAGTCCCAGCATCTGCATATCGACGGGTAATTTACCGATAGCGTGTGTGGTATCACTGTGTAGGGGCACTTCATATTCTGCACAGATCTGACTGGCCTCATCAATAGGCATGATAGCGCCAGTTTGGGAATCTACCATGGTGAGTGAGACCAGTGCTGTCTTGGGAGTAATGACCTGTTTGAGCAGGGAAAGGTCTACGATGCCATTGCTGTCCAGTGGCAGGAGGGTGACACGGCAGCCCTGCGAGGCGATATAGGCAGCGGTCTCAAGCACAGCCTCACTCTCGCTGGATGAGAGGATGATCTGGTTTTTCTGTCCGGTGATAATGGTGCCGAGATAGGTGGCTATCAGCAGCCTGCAATGCAGCGCATCGGCACTGAATCCAGAGATGATTTCCTCTTCAGGTTTGGCATGGATGGAGGAACGGATCTTTTCATAAGCTTCCAAAATGGGTACTCTTGCAGCTATAGCAGGAGTGTGTAGGGCAGAGGGGTTTGCGTAGTGTTCAGTATAGATGGGTTGCATGGCCTCAAGTACCTGTGTATCAAGCAAGCTGGCTCGGTTGTTGTCTAAGTATACTTTCATGGTATCTATCCTCAATTAGGAGACTTCTTCTCTTATTATGAGGATAGTACTTGATGAACGCTTAATCTATGCTTCAAGCTCTGCGTCAGGTTTCCATGTCCAAAACTTGATCTTGTCGGGGAAGGCTTTCCATTTGAAGATATTCTTGTTGTTGAATGCGCGGAGACACTCTTGGATGCCTTCACTGATACTGGGGTGGGGGTGGACAGTTTTCATGATTTCGCTGAGTCTGTTGCCACTATTGATCATAGGTGCTATGAAGATAACGGCAGCTGCAGACTGGGGACCTGCTGCTCTCATGCCCAGCACGATGGGATCCTCTTCGTCTGAGACAATAATTTTGAAAAATCCACTGGTCGCACGCATGGCAATGGCTCTTGAGATCAGGGCATGGCTGTAGTGGATGACCTTATAGGCAATGTTTTTCTTTTGGCACTCTTTTTCATTGAAACCAATTGCTGAAACCTCTGGACTGAAGAACATGATTGTCGAGATGTTTTTGTAGTTGAGTGGATATTTGATACAATGATTGATGGCTTTGGCAGCAAACCTACCCTCCATCTCGGCGATATTGACCAGTGCCATATTGCCGGAGATATCTCCGGCAGCATAGATATGATCTGTGACCAGACAGGCATCATCTACCTGTAGCAGTCCCCTCTCTGTGATGTTCGCTCCGACTCCTTCGAGCCCTATATGTTTTGTTTGCGGTACCCTGCCGATAGAGATAAGCACGACATCCACAGGCACGACATCTACATGGCCATCTTTGTGGTCGAGGATGACATCGATGTGATCATTTAGCTCTCTGACTTCTCGTAAACTTGCCTCATGATGCATAATGACACCGATATCTTCGAGTTTTTCATTGACATAGTCGCTGACATCGTCATCTTCAAAGGGGATTACTTTGTTCTGCGAATCAAGCAGATGCACCTCTGTCTGTCCAAAGTTGGCAAAAATCGTGGCAAATTCACAGCCAACGATACCAGCACCTACGATCATGATGCGTTTGGGGAAGGCTTCGAGACGGTCTATATGGTCAGAGTTGATGATTCGCTTACCGTCTGTCTTGATCGTGGGATGTTCTCTGGGAGTGGATCCTGTGGCGACCACAAAATCATTGGCTATGACCTCTACTTCTGTGCCATCATGCTTGGTGACAATCAATCTCTTTTTGCCCTGAAACTTTGCCCAGCCTTTTAGCAAGGTGAGACTTTTGTTGCATCCCTCTTTGCGAGAGAAAGTTTCTATCTGTGAGAGAATCTGATACTGCTTTTCTCCTGCTGCCTGCTTGACAGCCCTGATCATCTCATGATAATTGGGTTTCAGTCCGACAGCTTGATAACCTCTGTCTGTTTTGCTTG
>JALVVQ010000052.1 GCA_027023325.1 Campylobacteraceae bacterium
GCTTCTATATCCATATCCATGCCAAGAAGAACAATCTAGAGGTACAAAAAAGCGATGTAGCGTTGATGCCTATTTTGAGAGAAGGGGCGCATTTTCTGATCCCGCTCTCGACCCTGATCGGACTGCTAATCTATGGCTTTACGCCTACCTATGCTGCTGGCATCGCTATCGTAGCGATCATCGGCTCTTCCTGGCTGACCAAAAAGAAGCGCATGGGAGTCAAAGAGATTTTTGATGCCTTGGCACTGGGCAGTCAAAATATGATTGTTACTGGTGTCTTGTTGGTGGGTGTGGGTATTATCGTTGGTGCGATCAATATCTCTGGTATCGGGGTAATCTTCTCTCAGTTGATTATGGAGTGGTCGCATGGGCAGTTGATTGTCGCCTTGTTTTTGATTGCCATTGCTTCATTGATATTGGGGATGGGGCTTCCTGTGACCGCCTCTTATGTGGTGCTGGCTGTCCTCTCCGCTCCTGCATTGGTGGGGCTCATGCTCTCTCCTGAGATGGCAGCACTGGTAGGTGCGGGTGTCGTGGTACCCGAAGCGGTCAACTACCTGCTCGCCGCGCACCTGATTATTTTCTGGCTTTCACAGGACTCCAACCTGACACCACCGGTCTGTCTGGCAGCCTTTGCCGCGGCTGGGATTGCAGGCACTCACCCCATGAAGACGGGTCTCCAGTCGTGGGTATTGGGCAAGGGGCTCTATATCGTGCCGCTCCTTTTTGCTTTTTCGCCTCTGGTGGCAGGAACCTGGCCTGAGCGTTTTGAAGTCTTTGGATTTGCGATGGTGGGCTTGGTGGCGTTTACCACCTTTATAGAGAATTTCTGGGATCACAAATTAGCGATTTGGGAGCGCCTGCTGTTTGGGATGAGTAGTTTGCTGCTTCTTTCTCAAGACTCATTGCTGGGTCTGGAGGGTCATTTTGACCTGGTACCAGATGTGCATATCGTAGGGATTACCCTTTTTGTAATCACTATGTTTCTTCATAAAAAGGTAGTAGGTGCCAAACCAGCACTTGCACAGGCATAAGGAGATTGGGATGCTTACAACGATAGAAAATCTCAGAAAAAATGGTTTTGAGGTGATAGAGGTAGCTACAGGGTCGGAAGCTTTAGAGATCGCTAAAGGCTTTGTTGAATCCGGGATGCATATCGGGCTGGGTGGTTCCATTACCGTACAGCAGATTGGGCTACTGGATTGGCTGACGCAGCAAGATCATGTCCACCTCTCCAACCAGTATGAATCAGGCATCACGATGGAAGAAAATCTGGAGCGCCGAAGGCAGGGACTGGTGAGTGATCTCTATATCACCAGCTGCAATGCCATCACCCAGAAAGGTGAATTGGTCAATGCGGATGGAGACGGCAACAGGGTCGCTGCACAGATATTTGGCCCTCGCAAAGTGCTTCTGGTCGTCAGTAAAAACAAGATTGTCGAGAGTGTCAAAGAGGGCTTTGGGCGTATCCGAGGCATCGCTGCACCGAAAAACATCGAACGCATGAATAATAAGGCGGTCTCTATGGGCAAAGAGCCACGATACAACGAAGAGAATATCGCCAACAAGTTTGCCTTTATCACAGCAGATAAGCCGGGCAGGACGACGATCATCATCGTAGGTGAAGCACTGGGGTACTGAACCAATAGTCTGATAGGCAATTTTGGATAAAATGCTTGACAACCTAACTTTGATATAAAAGAGCTGCCCATGATTCCAAACAAAACTGACATACCCCATAGCCCCTACATCTGTGTCATTGGTGGATCCAATATTGACATAGAGGGATATCCCAGTGGAGCGCTCCTCCTCGGTGACTCCAATCCTGGCGTGGTCAAGACTTCACTGGGTGGTGTAGGGAGAAACATCGCAGAAAACCTCGCCAGACTGGGAATTGAGACAAAGTTTTTGAGTGTGGTGGGGAATGATGCCCACGGCAAGCGGGTGCTGGATCATGCCAAAGCCATAGGGCTGGACATGGAAGATGCGCTGATAGCTGATGCACCTACCTCTACCTATCTTTCTGTACTAGACGCAACACGAGACATGCATGTAGGGATCGCCCATATGGATATCTTGCAGAGGTTAGATACCGCATACATCCAAGCGCATGCAGCTATCATCAACAATGCACGCTTTTGTATCGTCGATACCAATCTTCCAGAGATTTTAGCGTATCTAGTGACGCAGTATGAGGTGCCTTTTGTCCTGGATACTGTCTCTGCCAGTAAGGCAGTGAAAGCAAAGCATCTGTTGAGACATTTTCATACCATCAAGCCCAATAGACTCGAAGCAGAGATTTTGTCAGGCATCGCTATACACACAGAGAAAGATCTACGAAAAGTGGGCAGATACTTTATGGATCAGGGTGTACGGCAGAGTTTCATCACGATGGGCGCTGAGGGTGTCTACTATAAGACTCAGGATGCCGAGGGGATCATCACCTCTGCTCCTGTGGAAATGGTGAGTGCCACGGGGGCAGGCGATGCATTTGTCGCAGGTCTGGTGTACAGCTTATGCAAGCAGAAAGAGACAGAAGATACCGTCAAGTTTGCTATAGGTGCCTCACTGATGGCAATACTCTCAGAGGATACCATTAACCCAAATATTTCATCACACCGTGTCGAAGCGATAGTAAAAGATCTAGCGTTTACCCATCAAAAATTATAAAAAAGAAGGAAATACCATGCAAGCCTACGAAACATATATCGATATCAATAGCGAGGTACGGGAAGCACTCGAAAAGGGTAAGCCGGTCGTTGCACTGGAGTCTACGATTATCTCCCATGGGATGCCTTATCCAATGAATGTAGAGACAGCCCTTACTGTAGAGAAGATCATCCGAGAGGGCGGGGCGATACCTGCGACGATCGCCATCGTTCAGGGGAGACTGAAGGTCGGATTGACGCATGAGGAGATCGATAGGCTGGGCAAAACAGGTCAAGATGTGGTCAAAACCAGCCGAAGAGATATCCCCTTTATCATTGCCAATGGATTAGACGGTGCTACGACGGTAGCTTCCACCATGATTATCGCCAGTCTGGCAGGGATCAAGATATTTGCTACGGGTGGAATCGGAGGGGTACACAGAGGAGCTGAGCACACCTTTGATATCTCTGCCGATCTGGAGGAGCTGGGAAGAACCGATGTGGCAGTAGTATGTGCAGGTGCCAAATCGATCCTCGATATTCCTCTGACTCTGGAGTATCTAGAGACCAAGGGTGTGCCGGTGGTTGGCTATCAGACAGAGGAGCTTCCGGCATTTTATACACGCAAAAGCGGGTATGGTGTTGATTACATCATCCAAACCCCCGAGGCTCTCGCAGCAGCACTCAAAGCAAAATGGGATCTGGGTCTGCATGGCGGTATCGTCGTAGCCAATCCTGTGCCCAGAGCCTTTGAGATGGATTTTGATACGATCAATGATGCGATAGAAAGAGCCTTGGAAGAAGCAGAGTCACGGGGTATCACAGGCAAAGAGAGTACCCCGTTTTTGCTGGCAAAGGTCAAAGAGCTGACAGGCGGAGACTCCCTGCGCTCCAATATCGAACTGGTCTATAACAATGCACGATTGGCAGCCAAATTGGCTGTAGCGTATGCAGAACTGTAAGTAGAAGGAGAGAGACAATGGACAGACAAGAGGCAGTAGACTATCTCATCATCGGCGGTGGTATCATCGGGCTCAATATCGCCATCACCCTCAAAAAGCGTGAACCCTCCGCCAGCATACTTCTCATAGAAAAAGAGTCAGCACCTGCCATGCACAGCAGTGGCAGAAACTCCGGAGTGCTGCATGCAGGGTTTTACTATACAGCGGACTCTCTCAAGGCGCGTTTCACCAGAGAGGGCAACCGCGCGATGCATGCCTTTTGTCAGGAGCGTGGCTTGGCGATCAACCCCAGTGGCAAAGTGGTGATCGCTACCGATGCCGAGGAGCTCTCAGGCCTGGAAGAGCTCAAGCGCAGAGGGGATACCAATGGTGTGGCGCTGGAGTGGCTTACAGAGGAAGAATTGGCAACACAGTACCCCAACATCAAAACCTACCAAAAAGCCCTCTATTCACTCACTACTGCTACGGTAGACCCCAAAGCAGTGACGCTGGAGTTTGCCAAGGTGGCGACAGAGATGGAGATCGAGATCCGCACCCAGACTGCCTATGAGTGGCAGATAGGCAAGGGAAGGATAGGCACGACCACAGGGATGATCGAGTACAAAAAGCTCATCAACTGCGCAGGACT
>JALVVQ010000053.1:0-427 GCA_027023325.1 Campylobacteraceae bacterium
TAGAAAATTATAACATTCTAGCGATTTCAAAGGCTTTTTCTTACATGAAATTTAGCTTAAATTGTGGGTTGTTTTTGGTAATTTGCAAGTGGCTCAAAGAAAAAAATATATTTTAATAAGTGTTGTGATATTAATACCTATTATTGGTGTGTTTGTACCGTTATTTATGCTTGCAGAGAAGAAGAAAAGATATTTCAAGAAGAAGGAATATGGCGCATGTGACTCAGACAAAATAGAACTTTTCGATGCTTGTGTTTCAATAGGTGATGATTAGCGTGTTCAATAGCTCCAACTGTTTATTGGCAGGACTTACTACCCCAAATCCGTAAATAGCCAAGCCCATCAACCAAAAAATATCAAGAAGGCGATGATTCTATCATCCAACACTCCGTAAAAGGAAATGGCTCATTGTATTTTGCAAGGATGT
>JALVVQ010000053.1:437-4232 GCA_027023325.1 Campylobacteraceae bacterium
TTACTACGCTTACTTTTGACTAAACTCCCAAAACAATGTATAATAAATCTAAAATATCCCACAAAGGTACTTTTCATGACGAAAGCATATATCTTAGACTATCTTAGCAACCACAAAAAGGAGATTTTTTCTAAATTCTCTCTTACAAAGATGGGTCTGTTTGGCAGTTATGCTTCAGGTCATGCTGATGAGCAGAGTGATATAGATATACTCATAGAGAGTGACAAAAAAGATTTCTTTTTGCGTGATGATTTGCGTGAATACCTGCAGAATGTATTTGGCAAATCTGTGGATATAGGGTACGCGGGGAGTGTGCGGAAGTATTATAAAGAGCAGATAGACAATGAGATAATCTATGTCTAAAAAAGCAAGAGATATTGAGCTATTTATTGTTGATGTTTTTGTAACACTGGAGAAGATAAGGCAATACTCTGTAGACTTTTCCACTGCCGATAGTTTTAGACACAGTAGTTTGCATTGGGATGCAACGATTCGACAACTGGAGATACTAGGAGAGGCTTTAAACCATTTGCTGAAGGATGAAAAATTCTCTCAATACGCTCCGGCTTATTTTCGTAAGATAGTAAATTTTAGAAATGTTATTGTGCATGAGTATTTCGGAATAGATGAAGATGAAGTTTGGGATGTCGTGACAAATAAACTAGCATTGCTCCAAAAGGATATGGAAAATATTGTTTCAGAGATAGACATATCTGATGCAGCTTCTTCGGTCATGGATGAGTCAGCAGATGAAGATATCAAAAAGATACTTCGCCAATATATAGATGCTTGATTGAGCGTGAATTGGATCAGGAAAGGAAAAGACAGATATGAACCACGGAGAGAGACCATAGCGCAATGATCAAAGCAACAGCACAACAATCCATCCACCCCAACCTCATGACCTCCGCACTCCCCTCAGAAGAGGATTTTGCGCTCATGGCAGCGCAGGGCTATGAGATCGTCATCTCTCTGTGTCAGGATATCGACTCTGAGACGCTGGAGGATGAGGATGGGCTGGTGAGTGGGGCAGGGATGCGGTATATCCATCTGCCTGTGACCTTTGTGGCACCTACGCTGGAGGATTATGAGCTGTTGCGCGATATCCTGCGTAGTGTGCAGGAGCGTAAAGTGTGGCTGCACTGTGCACGCAACTGGCGGGTGTCGGCGTTTATGACTATCTATCATATCGTAGAGATGAGTATGCCCCACAGCGAAGCAGAGGAGATCGCACACCGAGCTTGGCAGCCTAATGAGATCTGGCAAGCATTTATAAATGAGGCGATAGAGAAATATGCCTACCAATATCTTTGATACTGTCGTCATCGGGGCAGGGATCGCTGGCTGCTCTGTAGCGTATGCACTACAACAGGCAGGGCAGGATGTCCTGTTGGTCGATCGCTCTGCTGCACCTGCGAGTGGGGGGTCTGGTGCTGCGGGTGCCTTTGTCTCTCCCAAGATAGGCAAAGGCTCGCCTTTGCAGTCGCTTACCAATGAAGCCTTTGAGTATGCCAAGGCATTCTACCTAGAACATTTTCCTGAGTACTTTACGCAGTCGGGGGTGATCCGTATGCCAAAAGATGCAGAGGATGCCCAGAAATTTGAACTTTATGAAGAGTTCAATATTTCTAAATATGAATATCTAAATGCGGTGCAGTTGGTCTCTCTGGGGATTGAAGAGGACCATGACAGCTTTCTCTTTGATGAAGCAGGGGTCTGTGATGCACAGGGGATGTGTCAGGCGATCTGGGAGAGGGTGGCGTTTTTGCAGATGGATGTGGAGAGCTTGGTTCTTCGGCAGGCTCAGGAGCCGACTTGGGTGCTTGAGGCTCGTTCTCATGCTTTGCGTGGGAATGTATGTGAGAATGCAAATAGCAGAAAGACTTCTGACTCTCAAAAAGTGAATGTATACATTCCCACTCAGGAGAGTGGGAATGAGAGGGGATATATCAAAGCCAAACATATTGTCTTGGCTACTGGCTACCAAAACACACTCTTCGATATGCGCTACATGGGAGTGAGAGGCACATGGGGAAGTAGGGGAGACTACTATAGTGACCTAAAGTTGGCTACAAGTATGCACAAAAAGATATCCATATCAAATAATATCAATGGCGTTATCAAGCTAGGAGCCACCCACAATAAAGCCAAAGACCCCTGTGTGGTCTGCGATGGCAGGCCACTGGCACCGCTGGAGGTAGAAGCCAGAAAGATGGTCGATACGAGTGATTTTGTCCTCAAGGAGACCTTTTGCGGGATGCGTGCGGGCTCCAAGGATTACTTTCCTCTGGTAGGCAGGGTGATAGACAGCCCCTGGATGCTGGATACCTATCCCAAGATTCTCAAAGGTGCCAAGCCACCCCTGAAGCATATTAACACTCTCTTTGTCTGTAACGGACTTGGCGGTAGAGGCTTTGTCTTTGCTCCATTGATGGCAAAATGGCTGACAGAGATGATTGTGGAGGGCAGGGAGATGGATAGCAGGGTAGATCCCGACAGGTTATTTTTGAAATGGTGTAGAAAATTGTAGGGGGATGATGCTGCCGCATCAAATTAGAAATTAAAAATTAAAAAAAATGTGTTTCACCTGATTCTTTGGATACTTTGGTTATTGATCTTATAGATTTTCGAAGGTCTGCCTTTGTCTGCCAACGGTTCGATCACTGCATCTGCCACAGATCTTGCCCATTGTTCATCATAAGGCTTGTCAGAGAGATTGGCAGAAGTAGAGTATGCCCAGGTAAGCTTGGAAATAAGCGCCAGATGCTTGGGATCATGTATCACCCTGTAGGAAGCGCCATGGGGGAGGATAAAAGTGCTTTTCCGGGCTCTACGCAGCCTATTTTTATGTCTTGCGGGTATTCTGGCTTGTGCCTTGAGGGTTGCCAGGCTATCTACTACTCTGATATAGTGTTTATGGGGAGGTCTCTGTTTGATATCTGTCAGTCTATCGGCATCTTGGGAGATGAAGCCGATAGTCGTGTCTGTTTGTGTGAGATAAACTTTAGATAACATGGTATCTTCTGTGGGGTGCGCCGCGCACACCAATGATAGCGTAAAACACTACGCCAGATAGTCCTGTAGTGCTTTGGGCTCAAGCTCTCCGCCTGTCGCCTGAAGCTCCTTGATCGCCATGGCGGTTGCTTTGGCAGCAGCCAAGGTGGTGAAGTATGCCACATGATTGGCAAGGACAGACTGTCGGATGGTTTTAGCATCGGATTTACTGGACGAGTCATCAGAGGTGTTGATAGCGATGGCTATCTCTTCATTGCGTATCATATCATCGATATTGGGGCGGCCTTCTGAGATCTTGAGTACTTTTGTAGAGGCGACACCTGCTGTGCTTAGTGCAGCGTGTGTGCCCGAAGTAGCCACAATCTCAAAACCAAGGTCAGTGAACATTTTGCCTACTTCTGCGGCATTGGGCTTGTCTGTCTCTGTGAGAGAGAGGAAAATCTTACCTGTTAGCGGGATGTTGTTTTTAGAAGCGAACTGTGATTTGGCGAAACTCATACCGAAGTTTTCCGAGATACCCATTACCTCTCCGGTAGACTTCATCTCTGGACCCAAGATCAGGTCTGAGCCGGGAAGTTTATTGAAGGGGAAGACGGCTTCTTTTACAGCAACATGCCTTTTGAGGGTCGGCTCCATGATCTTTTTGTCGAAATTGACGACATTGAAGGTATCATAGAATCTAAGTGCCTCTTTCAGGTCACCCTGTACCATTACTCTGGTGGCGACTTTGGCAAGGGGGACACCCGTTGCCTTGCTGACAAACGGTACCGTTCGGGATGC
>JALVVQ010000054.1 GCA_027023325.1 Campylobacteraceae bacterium
ATGTCATCCCAGGTGAATATCAAGTAAAATTCACCTTACCTCCAGAAGGGTATAGCGAATATGTATTCAGTTCTTCTGTAGATGAAGTAGATGATGCAGCCAATTCTGATGCTGATACTAATGGATTCACCAAGACCATTATCGCTGCTGCTGGCGAGAATAAGCTGACTCTTGATGCCGGAATCAACTGTGGTTGTGATAGCGTCACCAGCGATGGTGGTGACGCCCTCAACATACTAAGCATATCGTTAATGTTCATAATCAGCTTGGGGCTAGGGCTTGGCTTTATTCGCCAAGAGGAGGAATACCATGCAATTGACTAAAGGAAAACCCATGATACGAAAAATCTTCACAGGATTGGCTGCAGCAACAGTCATGACAATGACGGCTCATGCTGGTAAAAACGTAGAACCAGCTCAGTCCCCAGTCATACCAGTACCCATTATTCCACTTTATATCGGTGTGGGAGGTGTGATGGGCATGGTCAGTAATGATTGTCCATGCGCCGATGACGAAAAGCGAAAATATGATACAACCAATTTTGGAAGTTTACTGCGTGTTGGATATGACTTTAACCCCTATTTCGGGATCGAAGTCCGATTCCTCCGCTCTCAGCTGAGCAAGCAGTACGCAACGACAACCCATTATGGTATCTATGCCAAGCCTCAGTATCATGTCAGTGATGCGGTTAATATCTACGGATTGATTGGATATGGTCATACCAAAGTAGACTGTAAAGACAAAAAAGACCCACTATACGAAGGGAACGGCTGGAGCTTTGGAGGTGGAGTGGAGTATGACTTCGCTGCTGGGGATGGCCAAGGAGATGCCGAGGATGGCTGGGGCGCTTTTATAGACTACCAAAATATCCTTCGAGACGCTGGAAACCTTACGGTGCGCTCCAATGTTATCAGTGCGGGGGTGACGTACGACTTCTAAATTTCTGCTCCAAACTTTTTTAAACGCTTACTTGAGAATCTTCAGGTAAGCAAAAATACAGCAACTTTCTTTCTGTTCCTCGCAATTAGACAGTATTTTATCTGAAGCCTAGGGATGCATGCCAAAATCTAGAATAATTTCACCAAGAACTCTTCTAGTTCAGCTCAAATGCCCTTTGCATATGTGGCAATACCTCATCGAAACGATACTTACTATCCATAAAATACTCGAAGGCGATGGCTCCTTGGTATAGTAGCATATCTGTGCCGTCTTTGGTTGGTTTGTTGTGCTGCTTGGCGAGTCTCAGGAAAGGGGTCTCTTTGCCGTAGATGACATCGATGCAGGCTTTTGTCTGTGGTATGATGGTCTCCAGTATCTCTGCTGGGGCGGGTAGTGCCTCGTCTTTGAGTCCGGCAGAGGTCATGTTGATGATCAGTTCAAATACTTCTGGCCTGAAGGTCTCGAAGGTATAGCAGGCGAAACCCTGCTGGCGGAACTTCTCCAGTCTGCCAGCACTGCGGTTGAGGATCGTCACCTCGTAGCCCTCCTCTGCGAGGATAGCCGCTGTCGCCTGCGCTGTACCCCCCGCACCAAGAAACAGTACTTTACGGCTCTCAAATGCGCTGATAGCGCGGAGGAAGCCCGGTGCATCTGTGTTGTAGCCGTAGAGCTCTCCTTCACGCTTGACAATCGTGTTGACCGCGCCTACCTTTTGGGCAAAAGGATCGAGATGATCACAGGCACGATAGGCATGCTCTTTGTGCGGTACGGTGATGTTGGCACCCTTGAGACCTAGGGTGAGAAACTTCTCTCTGAGTAGTGTGCCATCTTCCAAAAGATACCGTCCATAGCAGGCATCCAAACCCAGAGCCCCGAAGACAAGGTTGTGCATCAGTGGAGACTTGGAATGGGATACGGGATTGCCAAAGAGGGCAAAGTGCTGTTTGGGCATGGGCTAGCGCTTCTCCATCTCTTGGAGTGTGGAAAGCAGAGCATTGAGTTTATTTTGCACTTCCATATATTCCAGCTCTGGTACAGAGTCTGCTACAATCCCGGCACCAGCCTGCAAGATAATACGGTCTGGCTGTATCAAGGAGGTACGAATAGCGATGGCTGAATCCATATCTCCGGTAAAAGAGAAGTATCCCACCGATCCAGAGTAAAAGCCTCGCTTGAGCCCTTCAAACTTGGCGATAAGCTCCATCGCTTTGATCTTGGGGGCGCCAGTCATAGTGCCAGCGGTAAAGGTCGCACGAAAGAGATCAAACATATCTTTACCCTCGTCGATCTGAGCCACCACATCTGAGACCATATGCATGACATGGGAATATTTCTCTACCCGCATGATCTCTGGTACTGTCACCGTACCAGTCTCGGCTACTCTGCCTACATCATTGCGCCCTAGATCGATCAGCATCAGATGCTCAGCACACTCTTTTGGGTCATTGAGCATCTCCTGCTCCAGCTCATGGTCACGCTGCTTGGTCTTGCCCCGCTTTCGAGTACCAGCAATAGGGCGAAGCAGTATCTCGCCATCAGTCAAACGCACCATCACCTCAGGACTGGAACCACAAATGGCAAAATCATTAAACTCCAGTAAAAACAGATAAGGAGAAGGATTTTTGGATCGGAGTACACGGTAGAAACTCAGAGAGTCTATCACCCCTCTCTGTGTATAGCGGTTTGAAGGCAGCATCTGAAATACATCGCCTGCACGGATATGTTCCTTTGCCTCCAGTACGATCTCCTCAAATCGCTCCTGTGAAAGTGCAAACTCTCCCTTGCCCTCCAGTACCACTGGGCTGATAGCAAGAGGGGTATGAGACTGCTCCAAGAGTGTGGTCACTGCTGTCACCATCTGGGCATACTTGTCATCCGGATCGATAATGGTAAGTGTGGCACTCTTGTGTGAAAAACCGATCAGAAGTTTGGGGCGGATCATGTCCAGATCAGGGGTTTTCAGTGTATCTTCAAGTCCATCCATAGAGGCACGAAGTGTAGGTTCGAAGACCTTGACCATATCATAAGCTATAAAGCCAATAAAGCCATCCACATAGCCAAATCCTGCCTCTTCTGCCATCTTTTTGTAGCGTGTTTTGTCTAGGTTTTGATAGTAGGACTGCATAAAGACAAAAGGATCTTCCTCAAGTAGCTGCACCCTGCCCTCAGCATCCATATAGGTGGTTTGACCCTCCTGATACTTGATCTGCTCTCTGGCACCTATGGCGATGAAGCTGAAATTGCCATCACTAGTATTTACTACACTCTCAAAGAGCATCGTAATCTCATCAGGGAAGATTTTCTTAAGCTCTCCGTAGAGTGCTACAGGCGTCAACTGGTCAAAAAGTATCGTCCGTATCATCGTTTTTGTTTTACCACAAATCCCATGATACCTATGGAACTATTAACATCTGACAGTGCTGCTTTGGCTTCAGCATAGGAACCATAAGGGCCAACCCTAACACGTCTTGTTTTTTCATTCTTATTTACAGTATATTTCAATCCAGCACCCTCTATCTTTTTGAGAAATTTAGGGTTTGGATCTCTATTGAAAGCACCAATCTGAATATAGTATATCCGTTTTCCTTCACCAAACAGTGCGCTTGGTTTAGGCTTTGTTTTCTTTGGTTGCTTGCTGATTACTTCCTTCTTTTGTGTTATTTTCTTTCGTACTGTACTTTTTGACTTTGTTTTCTCTATCGTCTCGTTCTTCTTTGTTACCCTGATGATCTCTTTTGTCTTTATCGGTTTTTTAACGGGCTGTTTTTTAGGCTTGATAGGCACAGGAAGCTTCTCTTTGGCAATGGGTTTGAGATCACTACTTTTCTTTACATTATCGTTACCCATAGGAATAAGTTCAGGGCTTACAAATTCAGTTTGATTTTTATCTGCAATGGTCATCTCCTCTTCAGAAGTACCAAAAATCATTTTAGAAAGGAGGATTCCAACCAACAGTATAATCACTACCAGTGCGATTATAGCAAGGAAGCTTTTGGATCTTTTACCGACTGGAGCGGGATCACCGATGATCAGGTCATCTAAATTATGGTCATTCATTTTAGTACTCCTCAATTCTTGCTATTAATTATATCAAAAGTAATGTTAGCGTAATATTCGTTAATATATTATTTACCGAAGTGCCTCTGCAACAGAGATTGCCTGCCTGTGTGCTTTGACATCGTGGCAGCGAATAATATGAGCTCCCTGTGTGGCTGCCTGAAGATGAATCGCCAAGGTGCCCGGAAGTCGCTCTTCTACAGGTGTCGGTATGATATGGTCTATCATCGACTTCCTGCTTGCTCCCACCAGAAGTTCACAACCAAAGTAACGGAAATGGCTAAGATTTTTCAGTAATGCAAGATTGTCTTCCAGCCGTTTACCAAACCCTATTCCGACATCTAAAATAATCTTCTCTCGCCTCAATCCCTGCGCCTCACACTCAGCAATACGCTCTGCAAAAAACTGACTGACCTCTACTACGACATCATTGTAATAGGGTTTCTCTTGCATCATCTGCGGCTCACCTTGCATATGCATGATACAGAGCTTTGCATCATATTTTTTGGCCAAGGCAATGATTTTTGGGTCTTTAGCACCAGTAATGTCATTGACAATACCAAATCCACTTTGCAATGCTAGCTCCACCACGCTAGGCGTGTAGCTGTCTATAGAGAATGGTACCTTCTCATAGAGTTTGCTGCCCTGTATCGCCTCACAAATCGGTCTGATGCGTGCCGACTCCTCTGATTCTGGTATGGAACTGGCTCCCGGACGAGAGGAGACTGCACCAATATCAATAACATCTGCTCCCTCCTCTATCATCGCTTCGATACGCGCCAGTGCTCCAAATGCCACAAACCTGCTGCCGGCATAAAAACTGTCATCATTGGCATTAATGACACCCATGATCTGAGGATTTTTGGTAGGGATGGGGGCTCGAAGATGCCCGGAGAGTGCTTCTGCCACTGCCTTGAGACCAAAGGGTTGTGCCAGTTCCTTGCGTGAGAGTATCTCTATCTGCTTTTGGTTACCGATGAGCAGACAGTCAAATGTCTCTTTTTCGCAGGTGATCGCACCGCTTGGTACCGCCAGTTCCGCTCCGATACTGAGGGCATCCTGCTTTAGAATATTGACGGCTGGTGTGCGAAGATCCTTGATCATAAAGTAGTAGAGAGACATTTTTTTATGGATGATAGAGACACCGCCATGCTCCACACCCAAAGCCTTGAGTGCCGCTCTTTTCTCTGCTATCTCACCCAGTCTATAAAGTTGCATCTCGTCTCCTTCTCTATGTACGGTTATCGCTTTTTGCGTGCCAAAAGTTTCAGCAGCACACCTGTCAGCACAAATGTCGGAGGTGAGCCACGATCTAATACTTTGATGGCATCTCGCATCATATCCAGTGTCTTTTCATCCATGTCATATCTTTGGGTAGCGATAGCCGCAGTCCCTATCTGCTCCAAAAGCTCTCTTGCCTTGGGTGCAGAGATACGGGCATGTGTTTGCACAAAATCATACACCGCACGAATATCCAGGCTCTGCATATCCAAGTCCAGAGTAGAGACAGAAGCAAGCTCACTAATGACAGTAATCGGAAGGCGGGACCGAATCGTAGGCAAGACCATCGCTTTAGAGGGGAAAAGGAGGATAAATTCTTTATTGGGAGGGGGCTCCTCAATTACCTTGAGCAGTCTATTCTGCACCACCTCACTAAACTGATCTGCGGCCAATACAATGATTGTTTTTCCCTGACTGGCAAGGTAGGCTTTTTCAATGGCAGATTTGACATCCTCGACCAAAAAACTTCCCTCTCTAACAATGGTCACAAACTGTTCGCCATGCAACGCAAGCTGACGAAGTTTGGCAACAGTCTCTTCAAAGTGGATGGTGATAATAATTTGGCTCTGTAGTCTCATTCGTCCGTATCAACCTCACCGTAGAGTACCGCTTCCATGGTTTTGTCAAAGAGCTTATAGAGTTGTATCAATTTGATATCCAGCAGAGGATCACTCTCCCTCAACGGAAAACTATTGGGCACCTGATCATTCATGACCCAGAGAAAATTCTCATCACTTCGGTATGCCAACTTCGTATAGTTATAGGCACTGTCTCCGATATACCACAGAAAGTATCCTTGGGGGAAGGAGATATCCAGCATATCCTCTACCAGTTCTATCTCCTGGGTATCCTGTATGAGATGCAGCTTGGGGAAGCAATCATGCATATCATACATGGGCAGAAAAGGTCTGCTCTTTTCTGGGTCATTGATCGCATAGCGTATGTACTGAGAAAACCACTCTCGTTTGTCATCGGTTACGATTAATACAGTCTGCCCTTCGATCATCTTTGTGACAGCACTTCTTACCAGTGGTGTCCAGTCAAAACGAAGCTCTTCCATCCATGAAAAATCAGAGCCTTCCTCTCGAATCGCTTCAAGTGTCCAATCCAGAAGTGCCTGCATATTACTTACCTAGCTGGTAAGTTTCGTGAAGTACCCTGACTGCTAATTCACCAAACTTCTCGTCTACTATCATGGAGACTTTGATCTCCGAGGTAGAAATCATTTCTATATTAATGCTTGCCTCTGCCATAGCAGAAAATGCAGAAGATGCCACGCCTGAGTGGGATCGCATACCTACACCTACGACAGAAACCTTGCAGATATTTTCATCAAAATCTGCACTGCCGATATCGCTGTTGAACGCAGAGATTAGACCTTGTACACTCTCCAGCTCACTCTGTGGCACTGTAAAACCCAAGTTGGTTGTACCATCCGTGCTGGCATTTTGGATGATCATATCGACATTGATCTGCGCATCTGCAAGTCTGCTGAAAATTTCTGCTGCCACACCCGGTCTGTCAGAGACTTCTCTCAGAGAGACCCTTGCTTGATTTTTATCCAGTGCTATACCGCTTACCAATACCTCTTCCATCTCACTGTTCTCCTCTGCTATCGTTGTACCTTCGTTGTCATTAAAACTGCTTTTTGCCACAATCTTGACACCCATCTTTTTGGCAAGCTCCACAGATCTACTCTGCAATACCTTGGCACCAAGGCTGGAAAGCTCCAGCATCTCCTCATAGGAGACAAAGTCCAGTTTCTTGGCTCTTGGTTCGATGCGCGGATCGGTGGTATAAACACCATCCACATCCGAGTAGATCTCACAAGCATCTGCCTCCAGTGCCCCTGCAATTGCCACTGCACTCAGGTCACTCCCGCCACGGCCCAGTGTGGTGACACTGCCCTCTTTGCTAATCCCCTGAAAACCAGCAATGATAATAATATTGCCTCTGGAAAGCTCTGCTTTCATTGCCTCAGTATTGATCGATTCGATTCTGGCATAGGTGTGGATACTGTTGGTGCGTATCCCTGCCTGTCTGCCTGTCATCGCTACCGCACCGATACCCATCTCCTGCAAAGCAATGGCGAGCAAAGATGCCGTCACCCGCTCACCGGAGCTCAACAGAATATCCATTTCTCTTTTGGAGGGGTTCTTCGAAAAATGGTGGGCATACTCAATCAGCTTGTTGGTCTCGCCACTCATCGCTGAGACCACGACCACCACATCATTGCCTTTAAATTTTGCTTTTGCCACTCTATTGGCAACATTTTCTATACGGTCCAGACCACCAACACTGGTGCCACCGTACTTTTGCACGATCAACATCTACAATATTCCTTCATTCTTAAAATAGGTTATCACTCTCTGATAGGTTCGTCGCTTCAGAAAGGTTGCCCGCTTGAATAACTCCTCAAACCCCACGAATCTATACTCTTCAAATTCCGGTATCTCATGCGCGAACAGGTCGATTTTGGCACTCTCTCTCAAGCGCACCAAATAGTACTTCTGCGTCTGTCCTTTATAAGGATAGCGCTTGTCCTTGGATGTCTTTGGAAAGTCATAGGTGATCCACTCAGGATACTCACCCAGTATCTCTACCTCATTGGTGCCTATCTCTTCTTTGAGTTCACGCATCAATGCCTCGACTGTGGATTCACCTTCATCGATGCCCCCCTGAGGAAACTGCCAGCCACGCTTCATACCATTACGACGAGAAAGCATATATTCACACTTTTTCGGATATTCTGATGAGAGTATAATCGCTGCAACATTGGGACGATAGCCCGTGTATTTTTGCATAATCTCTCACTTATAATAGGGGATGTCTCCCTTTAAATTATTTCTGTTAAGATTGTATCTCAAAAGCGATTATAAGTGTTTGAAAACCCATAAAAAGAATCCAAAATGCTCCTCTATCTTCATATTCCCTACTGCGACTCAAAGTGCCATTACTGTAGCTTCAACTCCTATGTAGACAAATTTGATACGCGTACTGCTTACATGGAGGCACTACAGACACAACTGAAGTACGAGCTCAAGCGTTTCGATGTCAAACGACAGAGTATAGAGAGTGTCTTTATCGGCGGCGGCACCCCTTCCACCGTACACCCCAAACTCTATGCACCGCTATTTGCACAGATTGCTCCCCATCTCTCTACAGGAGCAGAGATCACGACAGAGGCAAACCCAAACTCTGCCAGTGAAGTGTGGCTCAAGGGCATGAAAGTCCTGGGTGTCAATAGGGTCAGTTTTGGCGTGCAGAGTTTTGATACAGACAAACTCAAGGCTCTAGGCAGAGCCCACACATCCGATCAGGCCAAAGCCTCCATTATCGCTGCTAGGAACTTGGGATTTGAGCATATCTCACTGGATCTTATCTACAATTACAAAGGCGACACCAGAGCGCTGCTTCTAAGCGATATCACACAGGCGTTTTCTCTGTCTATTGACCATATTTCTGCCTATGAGCTCACCATAGAGGATGGCACCAAGTTTTCTGCCACACCAGAACTGCGCCAAGAGAACGAAACATTGGCCTTTTTTGTAGCAGATGAGATCACAAAACGGGGCTTTGCACACTATGAAATCTCCAATTTCGGACAGTATCAGAGCACGCACAACAAAGGCTACTGGGAGCTCAAGGACTATATGGGCGTGGGTGCCGGTGCCGTGGGCTTTCTCACCGATACCCGCTTCTATCCCCAAGCAGGCATCGAGGACTACATTGCCGATCCTACCAAGGTAAGCACAGAGAAGTTGTCCACCGATGAGCTGCTGACAGAAAGAATATTTTTGGGACTGCGCAGCACCATAGGCATAGACAGTGCTCTCTTTCCAGATTCCATGCGTCAAAAAGCCAACCTGTTGCTCGCTGAAGGAAAACTCATTCTAAAGGAGAATATATTTTACAATCCCAACTATTTTTTGAGTGATGAGCTTGCCCTTTTTATACTCGGATGATTATGAATATTGCAACTTCCTATTGTGTTAGGGTATCTGCACAGAACAGGGACAGAACCCCTCCTCTTCTAGTTTTCTGGCTTCTTCTTCTTTTCCTGCCCTCATTTTCTCTATGGATAGTTTTCTCTTTTGAAATTTTGTAAGTATCGGTGCATTTTTTTTCGTTTTGTTATGGTCTTGGGTCAGAACATCTCCATGACTGATACATCCCAAAATCAATATACCCATAAAAAGTCTCATATCTATCCTCTCTCATTTATTCGGCGTATAAAATATAGAGTATTGTAGCCAACAAACACTGATGGCTATCCATACAAGCCATGCTCTTTTCACACTACCTTTTAGGGCGCCTCTAATAGTAGGTAATGCCCACCCTGCGGGCATCTCTAGCTTTCGCCTATGCGTCGTTACTCTTTTTTGACTTAGCTACGGCTAGGACTTCAAAAGAGTGCCTAGCCTAGACAAAAGCTAGAGATGTTGTGGGTATCACCTATTATTAGAGGTGCCCTTTAGAATAATTCGATAAAATACACCAACTAAAAAACAAGGCTGTCTCATGTTTGGAATGGGTTTTACCGAAATCCTCTTTGTTGCTGTTATTGCCATCATCTTTCTCGGGCCCGACAAACTCCCTGAAGCCATGGTGCAGATCGCCAAGTTTTTCAAAAGTTTCAAAAAGACCGTCTCGGATGCCAAGTCAACCTTTGAGCAGGAGATACATATCAACGAACTCAAAGAGGAGGCACTCTCCTACAAACGAACGCTTGACAGCGATATCTCCGGCTTCAAAAATTCACTCTCGAACCCTATTGATGACCTCAACGAAGCACTGTCTGATCTCGAAGAGAAAAAAGCCGATGACAGCTACAAACGCAACCAGATACAAACAGAGATGACAGAGAAGAAACCCAAAGAGAGCACAGAAAAAAAGAAAACAAAATCCAAAAAGAAGAAGAAAAATACCGCTGAGGATAAAAGCTAATGTTTGACAGTATGCGCCCCCATCTGGCAGAGCTACGCAAGCGGCTCTCCCTCTCCATTCTGGCTGTTTTTGTCATGTTTGCTGCTGCCTTCACCTTTCACAACACCATACTCACATGGGTGACCAAGCCCCTCAATGATGCCCTGACACAGGTGGGAAGCATCATCGAATCTCAGAACAAAACAGAGTGGAAAATCACACTTGAACAGAATACCAGCAGTGATACAAAAATAAAAAACAGTGTAGCGAAAAACCCCAGTGAACTTTCCCGTGAGGCACAGCACAATCTAGAACAGGCAGCCAAAGAGGCTGACCCCAAGATGGCACCGCTGCTCATCTCCGCCTCTCAGGCGATCAAAGCACTCACCTGGGAACTCAAACGGCTTGACAAGCGAATCACGACTAAGAGTTTTGAAGGCAAGATTACCACCCATCAGGTGGGCGGTGCTTTTTTTGTCGCACTCAAGGTCTCGATCTTTGCGGCGATTATTTTTGCCCTGCCTGTAATCCTCTGGCAGCTGTGGCTCTTTATCGCTCCAGGACTCTATGACAATGAGAAGAAACTGGTGCTCCCCTTCGTCTTTGGGGGTACGGGTATGTTTCTGCTCGGCGTACTGTTTGCCTACTATGTGGTGACCCCTTTTGGTTTCCAGTTTCTCATTACCTTTGGCTCTTTTCTCTATACCCCACTGATCAACATCGAAGACTATGTCGGATTTTTTACCAAGATTCTGCTGGGATTTGGTGTGGCATTCGAGCTACCCGTGGTTGCCTCATTTCTGGGTATCCTTGGCTTGGTCACTGACCGTACACTGATAGGGTTTTTCAAGTATGCGGTTGTGATCATCTTTATTTTGGCGGCGCTGCTGACACCACCAGATGTGCTGACACAGATGCTGATGGCTGCACCGCTGATCCTTCTCTATGGTACCTCTATTCTGCTGTTGAAGCTTATCAATCCCTACAAAGAAGAAGAAGAGGAAGAGGAAGAGCTGGAAAACACAGAGGCCATGAGGTTCAAAAATCTTGACTCATGACACCTGATCTCCTGACTAAAAGCTATGACTACCACCTACCCGAGGAACTCATAGCCGCACACCCTGTCCACCCTAGGGATCATGCCAAACTTCTGGTCTATGATCGCAAGAGTGATACGATCACACATACGGCTTTTAGGCATTTACTTGATTTTCTCCCTCCAGACTGCGATATCTTTCTCAACGATACACGAGTCATCAAGGCCAGAATTTTTGGCAAAAAAGCCAGCGGTGGCAAGGTAGAGCTACTGCTCAACAAGCCTCTGGGCACAGACAGCTATCAAGTGATGATTCGTGGGCGGGTCAAAGCAGGCGCCGTGTTGTACTTCGATCAGGCGCTGACGGCACGCGTCGTGGCACTGCACAGTGATGGCTCACGCACCGTTACATTTCAGCAGGAAGGCAAGCCTATCCTCTTCGAGACACTGGTGCATGTACTGGACGAGATCGGTCACATCCCGTTGCCACCCTATATCCACAGAACAGACAATGAAGAGGATGAGAGAGACTATCAGACCCTCTTTGCCCGTGAAGCAGGTGCTGTAGCAGCCCCTACCGCCTCCCTGCACTTCACCGAAGCACTCTTCGAGGCGATGAAGCAGCGACATCAGATCCACACCCTCACTCTGCATGTGGGTGCGGGCACTTTCAAGCCTGTAGAGGCTACGCAGATACTTGACCATCCCATGCATTCAGAGTATTTTCACATCCCTGCCGAGTCTGCCAAACACCTCGATACCCCCCATCCCATCCTGGCTATCGGCACGACTGTCACACGCACCATAGAGTACTATGCCAGAACCAAACGCACAGAGGGAGAGTGCGATCTTTTTCTCAATCCCTCCAATCCCCCGATCAGGGTCTCTCACCTACTGACCAACTTTCACCTCCCCAAAAGTACCCTCATCATGCTCGTCTCCGCTTTTATCGGGAGAGAGAAGACGCTGGCACTCTATAGGGAAGCGATAGAGAAGCAGTATCGCTTCTTCTCTTATGGCGATGCCATGCTTATTACATAAGGGTACCTCTAATAATATTTTTTGTCCAATGCGACAAAGGAACACTAAACCCATGCAATGAGTATCTAGCCTTCTCGGCTTCGCTCTTCTCCGACCGATTCGGTTCCGAAGCTACAAAGGACAAGCAGTTGTCCTTTGCTGACGCTTCTCATGTCTGTGACTGCCAGAGTATTGGGCAAAAAATATCTATTTTTAGAGGTGCCCATAAGTTGCTTAACCTCTTTTTAAACATTCATATCATATAATATGAAATAGCTACTCGAGAGGAGTTCCCATGAAGTCATTTTCTCTCCTTTTGTTGTCATTCACTCTCCTCTTTCTGAGTGGCTGTACTCCCGAATATGACTACACCATCCACAAACCCAAGATCAAATATAAAAAACCCTCCAGAGACGCACTTGCCCGCACCCTCAAAGAGAAGCTCGGCACAGCGTATGTCTGGGCAGAAGAGGGACCCAAGGCATTTGATTGTTCTGGATTGACCTACTACAGCTATGGGCGCATGAACATGACCATCCCCCGTGTCGCCAGAGAGCAGGCAAAAGTAGGTACAGAGGTCACAAAAGATGCGCTGGTCTATGGAGACCTTGTCTTTTTCAATACCAGCAAACACCGCTCCAGCAAAATCACACATGTGGGCATCTATGTAGGAGACGGCAAGTTTCAGCATGCCAGCAGCAGCAAGGAAGGGGTCATCATCAGTGACCTCAACAGCAGCTACTATCGCTCTAGGATCATCACCTGTAGACGCTACCTCCCCAGCGACTCCCAAACCCCGGCTACATCACTCACACCATTCCCCTCTGCAACCCTGCCCCAATCCTACAAGCTTGCCAAGGCAACTACTGGCACTACAGTGACCCCTCTTGGCATCAAGGAGCAGGCCATACAAACATCCGTACCCCAGTATGCCTCATCCTCACGAGGCAAACATTATATCCAGGTAGGCTCCTTTACCCAGACACCAAACCAAGGCTTACTCCAACACATTCAAAGCAATGGATACCCGTACAAGATCATCCAGATAGCCAGCCTGAAAAAAGTACTGATAGGCCCATATCTCAGCAAATCAAAAGCACTCAGAAATCTGGATGATATCAAGGAAACGATTTTGCCGGATGCTTTTTTGCTAAGTATATAGGCAGGTATCGCTAAACTATCACCTAGTCAAAAGCCAACGCTCCAGTATAATCTTGGCTGCGATAGAGTCTATCCTGCCGTCTCGCTTTTGCTTGACCACACCTGCCATCTGCGCTTTGGCTTCCATACTGCTGCCCTGTTCGTCTTGATACTGCACTGCTATCGTCTCCGGTAGCGATAACAGAGAGACGAAATGCATGATGCGCCGCTCCATCTCTGCCTCACTGCTGCCACCTTTGGGCAGGCCTACCACCAGCGTATCGATCTCCCACTCCTGCAAAAATGCCCGTACATCCCGTGCTGCCTGATTGCGGTTTTTTCGCAGGATCGCTTCCTGAGGCAGTATAATAGAGCCATCCAAACAGATCGCAACCCCTATGCGTTTGAGTCCTACATCAATCGCTGCTACTTTCATCTCTATCTTCCCAGCCCTATCTTGGATTTCATCGCACCAATGCGCCTGTTGGCACGCTCGATACTCTCCTGCCTAATCTCTCCTTTGGAGAGCAATGACTTGACGATAGAAACAAGTTTTTGGATACTCACCTCATGTTTGGGGTCAAGCTGGTTGCCAAAGAGCAGGATATCTACCCCTGCATTGATTGCCAATCGGACTGTTTCTCTCAAAGAATAGTGTTTGCTAATCGCATACATCTGTAGGTCATCCGTGATCACCACCCCTTGATATCCCAGCTTTCCCCGAAGCAGTCCGCTGACTGTGTTGCGGGAGAGCGAAGCTGGATAGCGCTTGTCTATGTTTCGATTGAACACATGTGCCACCATCACAGAGTCTGCTTTGCCTGACTTGATTACTTGTCTAAACGGCTCCAGCTCTTTCTTGCTCCAGGTCTGGCTGATATCAACAAAACCCTTGTGGGAATCCTTCAGGCTGGAGCCATGTCCGGGAAAATGCTTGAGCGAAGTAAGCACCCTCTCTGCATGCATCGCATTGATAAATATCTTATCAAAGAGCGCCACACGGTCTGCTCTGCTGCCATAGCTCCTACCGAGCTTGTAGATGACCCTGTTTTGTCTATTGACTGCCATATCTGCCACGGGTGCTAAGTTGAAATTGATTCCTACGCTACGCAGCTCACGGGCCATTTTTTGATACTCTTTTTTAGCCACATCCATCGTCTTTCTACCCAGCACAGAGGCCTTGGCATAGCGACCATAGAAGCCATCCTTGCGTTTGAGTCGCTGGACTCTGCCACCCTCTTGATCCACAGCGATGAGCGGCTGATGGGCACAGCTGCTACTGAGTCTCTTTGTCAGTCGCTTCAGTTGAGCAGGAGAGCTGATATTTTTTGCTCTGCTGTGACGGGTCGGATGGCGCTCAAACAGCAGTACCCCTCCCAGTCCTTCTTTGCATATATCATGCACTATCTTGCTGTTGCTATCAATAGTCGTCCCGTAAAATCCAAGGACAAACATAGTGGCAATCTTCTGATCGAGTGTTTTGGCATAGACACTTCCCAAAAGAAGTGAGAGTAGTAGGAAATATTTTTTCATGCTCGTATTATACCCATTAACATTGAGTTTATCATCTGTGGTATAATTTTGGAACATAAAAATGAAGGAAGTCCATGAAATTGATTCAAATATTCACCGCTTTAGTGTTGCTGGCATCACTGGGATATGCAGAAAGCGCCACTACAGGCAAAAAGCTTCTCAAACCCGATAGTACCAAAAAACAGACAAAAAAGCTTCCAGCATGGATGCTTCAGGATGAATTTACCGTCTCGACTGTTGATGGCAAGCGCATACATCTTCTTTCTACCAAAAAAGGGTTTACTTTTGATGACAGTAAAGGCAAGGTAACCCTGCTGGTCGTATGGAAAATGGACTGCAAAAGCTGCCCTAAATGGCTCGAAGAGATAGAAGCACTCCAGCAGGCTTTTCCAAACAAGGTCAAAGTTGTAGCACTGGAGATGGGCAATACACAGAAAAAACAGCTTGAAAAACTGGTCAAACAGAAAAAAGCCAGTGGCAAAGCAGTCAAGAGGATCATAGAAAAAAACGAATCTAATATCAAAGCTTTCGCCAAAAAGCATCACTTAAACTTTCCTATCATCTCAGTACTCTCCAACCAGGGAAACCTCGCTTTTACAATGCAGACACTCTATAAATATCAGTTTAACAAGCCTCGAGGAAAAGCCAAGCGAGGCGGTGGACTTCCCTTTACTGTTGTCTTCGGCTACGAAGGTCAAACAGCTGGTATCACTGCCGGCATTTCGGACAAGAAAGCCTATAAAGCATATATTCAGAAGCTTATCGCACATTATGACAAAAAGAACTAAGGAAACATGATGAAAAAACTATTCTATTTTTTAACCATACTACTGATTAGCACCGGCATCGCACAGGCTGCCTCGGACAATACCATCACCCTCAAAACTATCAACGACAAAACGATCCATATCGTCGGTACCGAAAAGGGATTTACCATTCCTGAGTACAAAGGAAAGATTCTTTTCGTGGAGTTTTGGGGCACACACTGTCCTCCCTGTCTCATGTCTATTCCTCACTATATCGAGTTGACCAAGAAATACAAAAATGAAATGTCCATGCTCGCAGTGGAAGTCCAGGCCACCCCCAAAGAGAAGCTTAAAGCCTTTGCCAAAGCCAAAGGGATGAACTACGATATCGTAGACTACAAAAGCGGCTATACCTTCGTAGAGTACATTACCCAAAGAGCAGGATGGACAGGCTCCATCCCACTACTGCTGATCCTAGATCAGGAGGGTGTGGTGCAGATCGTACAACCAGGACTCATTCCGCAAGAGAACCTAGAGAAAGTCATACAGGATATGATCGCTAAAAAAAGCAAAGCTGTCACTCCCGTGACTGAGGCAAATACTAGCACTCAGAAATAAATCTCAGAGGGATCAGATCAGAGAGACGATCCCTCCCTCTATCCTCACGATCCCTTCCAATTCAGCCATATAGACCCGATCCCCAAACCGCGTAACCACGCTGTCGAGGGTAGGATGCTTTTGGCAAAAGTAGTAAAACGCATCTTTGGGAAGTGCCATATCCGTCTCCACACCAAAACGAGCAGCAAAGTCCTCTACGGCATAGATCGGTTGTGCGAGCCCTTCTCTCAATAGCGTATTGGTACCCATACTCTCTCCTACTCTCTGAGAAAGTACAAAGATCTCCTTGCCCATCTCTAGTGCATATTCCACCGAACGCATCGAGCCACTGCCCGCCTCTGCCTCCGTCACTACCAATACATCACCCAGTGCAACCACGATCTCATTGCGCAAGACAAAGCTCCAGTTGGTGGCTTTAAACCCCTCGTCAAACTGACTCAGTGTCAAGCCCTGTGCTTCAATGTCAGCTATCAACTCACGATTGACTGCGGGGTAGCGGATATCGATACCCGAGGGCAATACAGCAATCGTATTGTCAGCCCCTGAACCTAGGTGGGCAATGGCATCCACTCCCATCGCAGCACCACTCACCGTCACCACCCCTCTCTTCGCCAATGCAGCTGCGATATCCTGCGTGTACTGGCGTGTGTACGAAGAGGGTCTGCGTGATCCCACGATAGAGACTTTGGGTCGCTCCAGCAGTGAGAGCTCA
>JALVVQ010000055.1 GCA_027023325.1 Campylobacteraceae bacterium
TCATGCCACATTTGGGGCAAAACATTTTGCTTTTGCCGCTTTGCAAGATCTCTGCCTTTGCCATCGGTACCATTCTAAAGTTCTTTGGCATTTTCATGCCCTTTTTCATCCCCTGCCCCATACCTTCGGCACCTACCGTACTCACACTCATAGCCAGCATTACGACTGCTGCCAATACCATTTTTCCTAGTTTCATCACGACTCCTTTTGTATTGATACGGTATCATAATATAGTAGTGTTAATTTTGTGTTAAATACAAAATTTTTATTTTCATAAACCTTTCGGTAGCGGTATGATGTGATTTAAAATATGATAAAATCTCACCAAAGGAGCATCGATGCACAAGGCACTCTCTTCATTTCTGATTGCGTTATCCATCTATCTCCTCATCATCACTGCTGTGCTCTATGTCTACACACAGTATCGTACCAAACTATCAGAAGTGACCACAGACAAGTCTCAAGTCGTTGCCTTTGATGTCATCAGTGCAGCGGCATCAAAACCCACCCCAATCAAAAAGCCAAAACCCCCAAAAGAGTCCAGGCCCGAGAAGAAGCCAGAGTTCAATAAAAAGCCTAAGCTCAAAAAGAAACCTGTTTCAAAAGTAGCAAAGCAAGAAACAAAAGAACCCAAAAAATCGCTCCTTTCCAAGACTATAAAAAAAGAACCAATTATCAAAAAGGCCCCTGTAGTATCTCTCGAAAAGCCCACACCTGCGCCCAGTCCTCAACATATGACACCCACACTAGAAAAAAGCGTACCGAGCCTGATACCATCGCCAGTCCTCATATACAAAGACTCTGCCAAAGCATTGGTGCTCAAGCCAATCCCTCAACCTATACCTACACAGATCACTAAACCTATCGAGAAATCTGCCAGAAAACCAACAAAACAAAAAGTCAAAAAGAAAAAAGAGAGCACAAAACAGCATCAAGCACGCCAAAAGAGACGCAGTCGAAGTACAAAATCCAAAAAAGGAAACGGCACACACAAGAAGAGATCCAGTCGCAAGGGAAAGCGCAGCTTTTTGTCCAAATTAAAAGCCAAAATAAACCGAAACAAGCACTACCCGCGCATCGCAGAGAGAAGAGGGGTAACCGGCTCAGTGCATGTGAGATTTACAATCCTGAGAAACGGAGGGGTAGGTGCGCTCTCTGCCAGTGGGCCTGCACTCCTGCGTAGTGCAGCCAAAGCAGCTGTCAGACATGCCTTTCCTATCAACCCCGCCAAAGCACCCTTCTCTCTGCCTTATCGCACGGGGGTCACCCTCCGCTATATCAGACAGTAGAAGAGCATGTTTTTATTCTAGATTATCGCACGACTGCATCAAAACTCAGCATGACCTCGGTACCATTGTTTGGCTCTGAATAAATCTTGATCCCTATGTCCGACTCATCACAATAGCGCTTGACCAGTGTCAGCCCTATCCCTTCTCCTTGTTGACTCCCATCACCTTGGTAGTAGCGCTCATAGATATGCAGGATCTGATTGGCATCCATACCTGTGCCGTGATCGCGTATCGTGAGCCTATTCTCTCGAAGATTGAGCTCAATTATCTCCTCACTAGGTGAATATTTCATGGCATTTTCAACGATATTATCAATCACCTGCTCCAGACCGATCTTGTCCACTTCTACCATACAGGACTCTAAGGTCAAAACAAAAGGGTTTCGCCCCAACTCTCTCTGTACTGCCACCCTCTCTTCCAGCACTGTCTTGAGGTCAAAGCGCTCTTTTTCTACGGGGAGTATCTCTTTTTTGATGCTATAGGCCAGCTCCGCATAAAGCCTTCTGAGTCTCACCAGTGCTGCCTTGATACGGTCGGTACGCTTCTGCTCTTTGGGTGAAGTGTTGCTTTTTGCAAGCAGTGTCAGGTTGGCTTCTATCGTAGCGATGGGTAGATTGATTTCGTGCAGGATCTCTCTGGTCAGGTGTGACAGCCTCTCATCCTGCTGTGCTTTGGGCTCTAGGATATCCAGCAATACAATATAAGTAGAGAGCGCCGAGGCAACAAGAAAGAAGGGTGCTCCCCCTATAAAGTGACTTGCAGTAAAACCCTGCTCTGTCAAAAACCAATAAAACAGCAAAAGCAGAAGCAGATGGATGACAAAAAAGAGAAACAGTGAGATACCCAGTGACCGTTTCAGGAGACAACCTTGGTACGGTCAAAGAGATACCCTATGCCTCGTACATTTCTAATAGCATCGGGAAATATCTTTTTGATCTGTGTGATATAGACACGCAAAGCACCTTCACTGGCAGCCTGTGAAGCAGCCCAGAGATGCTCCTTGATCCTCTCAGTAGTGACCACTGTGTCGTTCGCCTCCAACATCAACACCAAAAGATCAACTGCCTTCTGACTGATCTCCGCCTGCTCTCCTTGATGATCGGTGAGCCGCTTTGTCAAAAAATCAAGTTGGTACCTGCCTATATCCAGCACCTCTGCTCTCGTCTGTCTTCGGATCACCGCATGGATACGAAGCAGAAGCTCCTCCAGATCCACTGGCTTACGCAGATAATCATCCGCCCCTCGCAAAAATCCCTCACGCAGTGACGCCTGATCCTCTCGTGAGGTAAGAAAAATAGCAGGCGTCCTATCTCCGCTCTCTCTTAGTCGCTCCAGCAGATCAAAGCCGCTCTCAAAAGGAAGATTCACATCAAAAAGATAGAGATCAAACTTTTCTCTATAGGTCAATTCAAGTGCCGTATGAGGATCCAGAGCACACTGCACCAGCATGCCTTCTTCTTCTAAAAAATCCTGAAGTGTCTCACTGAAAAGTCTATCATCTTCCAGAAGAAGGATTCTGTTTGCCATGATGCACCTTTGAATCATTGATGAAACCCTCTGAATCATTACCAACTAAGGTTTCACTCGATGGCGACAAAGGAGCATCCAACCCATGAAATGGGCACTTGCGTTTGCGACTGCCAGAGCTATCGAGTGAAACCGGTTATTTGTCAGAGAGTTCAATGGTGTATTTTAACAAAAGGATGCTACTGGAATGGTTAAGGGTATCTCTAGAAATAGGTGGACTCAGAAATACTTCCGGCATATTGCCGGAAAAGGAGAAGGAGTTGGGAGAGTTGACGCTTTTTTAGAATATTACTATCAATGCCGCAACTGCCAGCAAGCTCACTGTATCGACTATCACTTCTCGCACAATTGCATCTTTACTTATTTTCATTTTAAACCTTCTTTTGATATATCGAAGTATACCAGAGAAAAGTCAAAAAAAGTCAAACTCGGTTCCCTCATCCAGCCTTCACGGCTTCACTTCGTTCCGACCACTTCGGTTTGTCCTCGCTTTGCTGCGGGATTGTCTCTTTGGGCTCGGATCAACCCTACAATCGCGAAACTGTTCACGATTGCTTAACGGGTCTCACATCATCATCCCGCCATTGACTTTGAGGGTTTCTCCGGTGATGTAGCTGGCGTGGTCGCTTAGTAGGAAGGCTACGGCATCTGCCACTTCACTGGGCTCACCAAATCTGGACAAAGGAATCTTTGCAGTAAAGGCATCCTTGATCTCTTCTTTGAGTACCTCTGTCATCTCTGTAGCGATAAATCCGGGCGTCACAGAGTTGAATCGGATACCTCTAGAGGCTGCCTCCTGGGCAAAACTTTTGGTCATGGCAATAGTGCCACCTTTGGAGGCGCTATAGTTGGTCTGTCCTGCATTCCCTGTTTCACCTACGATAGAGGCGATATTGACCACTGCACCAAATCGCTTTTTACCCATGCTCTTGACCGCTTCACGGCAGCCGATAAAGGTAGAGAGCAGATTGGCCTCGATCACCGCCATGAACTCTTCGCTCTTCATACGCATTGCCAGCTTGTCTTTGGTGATGCCAGCATTGTTGACCAGGTAGCTGAGTGCACCATCTGTCTCTACAATCTGCTTGACCGCTGCGACAAATGCCTCTTCATTAGTAACATCAAATCCAATGACCTCAGCACTCCCCCCTGCTGCAATAATCTCCGACTTTACCGCCTCTGCCTCTGCTTCACCGCTACGGTAATTGACCCAGACCTTGAGCCCCTGCGCCGCCAATCCCTTGGCGATCTGAGCACCGATCCCTCGGCTGCTACCTGTGACCAATACATTATTTCCTGTAAATTTCATCTCTATCCTCTCTGTAAATAGTGTGTGTGATTGTAGCATAAGTGGGTTTTGGGATAGCCCAAGGCTACCCTTGTGTTTC
>JALVVQ010000056.1 GCA_027023325.1 Campylobacteraceae bacterium
GAATGCCAAAGAGGAGGATATACAGCTGCTTAAATCCCCTGTAGGCTATCCGGCACGCGGTGTCAAAACGCATCTTCAAAAGATGATAGAGGAGCATACGGCACCCAAAATTGCCTGTATCTCCAATTGTGTTGCCCCTTGCCATCGCGGTGTAGAGGCGAAGGCTGTCGGCTACTGTATTGCAGACAGGCTGAGTGATGCCTATGACGGAAAAGTGGATTCTGGACTTTTCTTCACCGGAGCCAATGGCTACAAGCTGAACGAGATTACGACGGTCAAGTCACTCATAGAGACGCTAATGACAGGTGAAGCATAGGTGGTGCGACGCTGGACTATCCTTTTTTTGTGGATACTGCTTGTCTCCGAGCTTTCTGCGCTAAACAGCATCAAGAGTGCCACGATAGTGCAGGGGCAACTACAGCTCCAGTTTTCCAAACCAGTAGATACTACGCATATCCGTCATTTTACACTCAAGGGGAAAAAGTCTGTCCGTTATGTTTTTGACTTTGGTGATACCATAGTCCGTAAGCAGACCTTAGCCAAAGGACTCTTCTATAGTTCTGTGAGGTCATTTAGAATATCTCAGTTCAACAGTACGATAGTTAGGGTAGTGATAGAGGTGAATCGCTCGTATGCTGTGGCACATCGCCGAGCAACCCCTGGGTACTATAGGATATCTCTGCCTCGCGGACACAGCAAAAAGCTTGGGAGTCCTGTGGATCTCTTCGCATCTATTGCTACAGCAGGTAAAAAACAGACCACACGCATCAAAAAACATCAAAAAACCCCAAAGCTAATCAGTAAGCATATCAAGCGACCGAAAAAACGCTATACCATTGTGGTAGATCCTGGCCATGGAGGCAAAGACAGTGGCGCTTTGGGAGGCGGAAGGCATTATATGGAGAAAACTGCTGTACTCCAGATAGCCAAACGGGTGCGTAACCATCTCAAAAGATTGGGATTTAGGGTCTATATGACCCGCAGCAGCAACCACTTCGTCAAGCTGCGTGTGCGTACCCACTATGCCAACCATAAGCGGGCTGATGCCTTTGTCTCAATCCATGCCAATGCCGTAGGGGGAAAGAGACGCTACACGGCAGAAGGCATAGAGACCTATTTCTTGCAGGTGACGCGCTCTGCACGCTCCAAACGGGTAGCAGCCAGAGAGAACAGTGTCGTCTTGCGAGCCAAAGACAGAGTTTCTAAAAATGTGTTGCTCAATCTGATGACAGGACCCAAGATTGTTATGTCCAATAAAATGGCGATTGATGTGCAGCGAGGCATGCTGAGAAATACACGCGCCAAGTTTCGGAATGTCAAGGATAATGGAGTGAGACCAGCACCTTTCTGGGTGCTTGTAGGGGCGCAGATGCCGGCAGTATTGGTAGAGACAGGATATATCACCCATACCAAAGAAAAAAAGCGTCTCTTTGACCCCCGTTATCAAGAGGCACTAGCCAAAGGAATTGCAGAGGGGATTAGTAATTATTTTGCTAATCGTGAGAAGGAAATGGAATAGAAAATTAGAAATTGGTGCGTAGGGGACGATTGTCATTGCACCAAATGAATTAAAAATTTTGCGCGCCTTATACCTTTGCCAAAGGCAGACGCTTCTCCTCTTTGCTCTCCAAATCCTTGACCCAGACCGTACCATTTTCCAGCTCATCTTCTCCGATGAGTAGGGCGTAGCGGGCATGTGCCTTGCCTACCCCTTTCATGTGACTCTTGAAGCCTTTACTGTTGTACTCTACGGTGACTTTGTCAGTCAATCTTTTTTTGTTTGCCAGAAGCAGGAGTTTCTCTACTGCTTCTGGTGTCATAGCACCCAGATAGTAGCCTTCTCTTTCTCTTTCGGGCATCTGTACTAGCTCCATAATCCGCTCGATTCCCAGAGCAAATCCTATGCCCGGTGTAGGCTTGCCATCGAGGTACTCCACCAGCTTGTCATAGCGTCCGCCACCTGCGATGGCAGATTGTGATCCGATGTCGTTGCTGACAAACTCAAAGGCAGTCTTATTATAGTAATCCAGTCCTCGCACAAGATTGGTATCTACCTCATAAGAGATGCCAGCACTGTCCAGCAGTGCTGTAAGTTGCTTGAAGTCGGTATCACAGGCATCGCAAAGGTTGCTGATGAGTTTTGGAGAATCGACAAGAAGCGTTTGGCAAGCCGCATTTTTGCAGTCAAGCACACGGATAGGATTGGTATCGATGCGTCTGTTGCAGTCAGCACAGAGCTCCTCTTTTATCTCTGTCAAAAACCCTATAAGTTTCTGCTTGTAGGGAGGCATGCAGTCACTGCACCCAAGTGAGTTGATTTTTAGATCATAGTCGATACCAAGTGCATCAAAAATCTGCCCTACCATGGTGATAATCGTGAAGTCTTCCAATACGGAAGCCTCTCCAAAGCTCTCGCAGCCAAACTGATGAAATTCTCTCAGGCGTCCCTTTTGCGGACGCTCATAGCGAAACATAGGGCCATAGTAGTAAAACTTTTGTTTGGTGGGCTGACGGTCAAGCTTGGCAGAAACAAAGGCACGCACGATCCCGGCTGTGCCTTCAGGGCGCATACAGACATCATTGCCGCCTTTATCCTCAAACTGATACATCTCTTTGCCTACGATATCAGAACTCTCTCCGACAGAACGCCTAAAGAGTGCTGTCTCTTCGAGAATGGGTGTTTCAATATAGCCGTAGCCATATCTTTTGGCTATCTCAATAGCGGTGGTAACGATATGTACAAAGCGAGCGCTCTCGTCAAAGGTGAGGTCTTTCATGCCGCGTAGTGGGTTGATCATGGTGTTCCTTTTGGAAGGTGCGTTCTCAAACGTACCCTACGGTCTGATATGTCGTATTTTAATGTGGAATTATAGCTCTAAATAGCTGACTATCTTTTGATGGATGGTATCGATGGGCTCTCTGGCGTCAATAATGAGGTGGTCCATCTCTAGTTTTTCCAGACTCTCCTGCATGTGTTTTTGTACGGTTAGCAGGTACTCCAGTCCTCTGAGCTCTATCCCATCGAGACTTTTTTCTGATGTTCTTTGCCGTAGTGTGTCCATAGTAGTCACAAAGAGAATAATTTTCTCAGGGAAGTGTCCACTCAATGCAAAGTGATTGAGTGACAACAGTGTCTCGAAGCTAAAGGCATCATTGGCAAGTGCGTAGCCTATACCGGAGAGAAATCCTCTGTCTGAGAGAATGGTTTTATCTGAATTTGGTTTGATTACCTCTTCATAATGTTCCGCACGGTCTGCTAGAAAAAGGAGTAATTCGGCTCTCTTTGAGGTTAATGAATCAGAGAGCAGTATCTCTCTGGCTTGTTCTCCAAAGGTTGTGCCTCCGGGTTCATGGGTAATGAGCAGTTCTGGATATTTGTCTGCGAGCATTGCTATCTGCGTACTTTTGCCACAGGTATCTATGCCCTCAAAGAGTATTACCATGATTGTCTATACTTTCGTATGAGTGTGAGCACTTCCGGGGTGACCAGATGATCGACTTTGCCATCAAAGTTCAAGATTGTGCGCACCACAGAGGAGCTAACAAAGGCGCGCTTGAGGCTGGGCATGAGATAGATGGTCTCCAGATCCTCTTTGAGAGAGGCATTGGCGTATCCCATCTGGAGTTCATATTCAAAATCACTGACGGCGCGCAGTCCTCGAATGATGATATTGGAGTCGAGTTCATCCGAAAGCGTCACAAGCAGGCTGTCAAAACCGACGACTTTAAGCTTGGGAAACTCTGTGGTGGCTGCTTTGACCATTTCGATACGCTGTTCTAGGTCAAACATGGGTTTCTTGGCTCTGGAGTCTGCTACGGCTACGATAATCTCATCAAACATAGTGCACGCTCGCCTGATGATGTCGAGATGCCCCACAGTCAGGGGATCAAAGGTACCCGGATAGATCGCACGCTTAATTGTGTTCATTGTATTTCCATCTGTTTTTATGTGGGCACTATTTTACCCCATCTTTTATAAAGGTCGTGCTCGATATCCAAGACATCATACCATTTTCCGATAATAAACTTCTCCATATCTTCAAGATCAGAGGCGTCAGAGTAATAGCCCATCACAGGTGGTGCGATGATGACACCAAGAGAAGCTAACTTCTGCATATTTTCCAAAGCAATGGCAGAGAAGGGGAGCTCTCTGGGAGCCAGCAGGAGTTTCTTCTGCTCCTTGAGTGCCACAGCAGCCACACG
>JALVVQ010000057.1 GCA_027023325.1 Campylobacteraceae bacterium
TGCGTAAAGCCAGAGACATCGAGGAGGCAAGACGCATCCTCATGATCCAGAGTGGTGCAACTATCTCTATCGTCTCCTCTCTTCACTTTAGATCAAAACAACGACTCTTTGCCGATATTTCAGCTACTCATTACCGTTTTGCCTCTTTTAATGATGAGGATCTCGAAGCCTATCTCCAGAGTGGACTCTGGAAGGGTAAGGCCGGTGGATGTATGGTGGAAGGGTTTTGCAAAAAGTATATCGAGTCAGTTGAAGGATATGAGAGCACGGCGATGGGGCTCCAGGTGGAAGTTTTGTTGCCATGGATACAAGTTGATCAAGACATGCTACAATACCCCAAAGGAGTCTGCTAAGTGTGGTATAAATTAACAAAAGCACTGATTATCCTTGGGCTACTGGTGCTGGTCACACTGGCGGGTGTGTTTCTGTATGCCTACCAGAGTGCCGAATTGGATGCGGATAAGCTTATCAACTACTCTCCGGATATCTCCACGGAAATACTTGATCGCAATGGCAAACGCATCGCCTATATCTTCAAGAAGAGACATCGTCTCTATGCGAAGTATGATGAGATACCAGGGGTATTGATCGAAGGGGTGGTAGCGATGGAGGATACCCGTTTTTTCGAACATATCGGTGTTAACCCCGATGCTATCATGCGGGCGATAATCAAAGATATTAAAGCCAGAAAATTTGTAGAGGGTGGCAGTACGATCACACAGCAGCTGATTAAATATACGCTGCTTAGCAGTAAAAAGAAGCTGGCACGGAAGCTCAAAGAGGCGATGCTGGCGCTCAAGATCGAACACAAACTGACCAAAGAGCAGATCATCGAGCGCTATCTTAATGAGATCTCTTATGGTAACAACTATTTCGGTGTCAAAACGGCAGCCAACGGATACTTTCATAAAACATTGGGAGAGCTGACGCTCAAGGAGATTGCGATTTTGGTAGGACTGCCCAATGCGCCGACATTCTATAATCCACTGCGACACTACAAGCGTACGCTCAACCGTGCCAATGCCGTGCTGGGGCGTATGCGTGCCATAGGGTGGATCACGGAAAAAGAGTATCTTCAGGCAGCCAAAGAGACCCCTAAGGTTCACAAAACCACTCTCACACAGAATGTGGCACCCTATATTGTGGATGAAATTCTACGCCGTTTTAAAGGAAAGTTGGGGGATATTAGAACTGGAGGATATACCATCTATACGACCATTGACCTTAAACTGCAAAAGATTGCCAGAGAAGCGGTCAAAATGGGATTTGATAAAACACTCAAGCGCTATAAAGAAAATCCAAAGAAAACAAAATTTAACGGAGGTATGCTCTCTGTCGAAAACAATACAGGCGATATCTTGACATTGGTGGGAGGCGTAGACTATAAAAAATCTGCCTTTAACCGCATCACCATGACCAAGCGTCAGCCTGGCTCTGCGTTTAAACCCTTTATCTATCAGACCGCTTTGGATATGGGATATAACCCTTCTACAAAATTGACAGATCTGGCGCGTACCTTCCAATACATTAAAAACGGCAAAAAAAAGGTCTGGGCACCTAAAAACTATGAACGAGATTTTGAGGGGTTTATTCCTCTGCGTGAAGCATTGGTGCACTCTAGAAATCTTGCCACGATCAATCTGGTCTATGATATCGGGGTAGAGACGATCAGAAAGCGTCTAGCGCTGCTGGATGTGCCTAATATCCCCAAGGATCTCTCTATTGCATTGGGGAATTTGGGGATTAGCCCTCTCAAAATGGCACAGATGTATACTGTATTTTCCAATGGCGGACACATGATTGAGCCACGGCTCGTCAGTAAGATACTTTCCAAAGAGAACGCCGTGATATTTGAGACAAAGCCAAAAGAGATAGCTGATTTTACCAAGCCAGAGCAAGCCTACCTCATGACGGATATCCTCAAAGATGTGGTCAAGCGTGGTACGGGTCGTAATGCCAGAGTCAAAGGCTTGGTGTTGGCAGGAAAAACGGGAACAACCAATGATGGTGTGGATGCCTGGTTTTGTGGCTACTCCCCTACTGTGACCACCATTGTCTGGTTTGGGCGAGACAACAATCGTCGTATAGGCCGAGGGGCGACAGGCGGCTCTGTGGCTGCACCCAGTTTTGCTTATTTTTACAGAGGTTTGCTAAAAGCATATCCTGAAACCCCTAGGAAATTCGTCAAGCCAGAAGGGGTAAAAACAGGGATAACTGCTGAGGGGAAAGAAGAGCTCTATACAGCGACCTCTCCCCTGCAAAATAAAAAAATAGCACCTGCTAATCCTTTTGATACCTTTGTTAATGATTCTGTTGATACGGCGCAAGGGAGCCAGACTGAAGAGGTAGAGGTAATCCGTATTGATGAAGATCCTGTAACGGAGACGAGGAAAAACAGAGATACACAGGTAGATGCTACCCATCTAAAGAAAAGAGAGCCAGAAAAAGTAGGTGATGACAGCGGAACGATGTTTTAGAAGCTTTGGTATGCTTGTGCTTACTTGGTTGTGATAATGATGCAGTATTACCGCACTAAGTAAATACCTCAACTTTTGAAAGAGTGAGAAGAGGTAAGATGTGAGTAGAGAAATTTGTAGGACTACCCGTAGGTAATTCAAGAATTTATCTGCGTGCAGCTTGCCTCTTCTCACTCTTCCCGAAGGGTGCAATGCTTTTGCCCATACTCTGCGTTAGATTTTCTCGAATTCGCTAAGGCGAGTCCTTCAAAAATCTGCCTTGATTATGAACAAAATCATTACATCAAAAATTGAGGTATTTGCTTAGCGCGGTAATAATAGTATGTGGGGATGGCAGAGTAGAATAAAAACTTTTGTATGTTTGATGTTCAGGGCGGGAGCCCTGAAGATTAACAGGAGTAGGTAGAGATATACTCGTAGGCTGTAGGTCTGCCCTCTACATTGTATACATGTCTGTCGAACATATACTGAGAGTATTCCATAACATAGTCACTGTCCATAATAGGAGCGAGGAACTCATGGTCTTTCTCTAGGCCTTCCAGAGCATCTCTAAAGGTACTTGGCAGTTCAGGTATACCACGCTCTGCAAGCTCTCTTCTGCTGATTTCAAACAGATCTTCATTGACAGGACCTACCATAGGGTAGCCACCTTTTTTGATACCATCCAGTCCTGCAGTCATCAATACAGCAAATGCAAGGTAAGGGCATGCTGTTGAGTCAGGCCATCTTGTCTCTATTCTTGTGGCCTTCTCTCCTGCACCATAGGGGATACGACAGGCAGCAGAACGGTTCTGGCTGGAATAGGTCAAAATTCTTGGTGCTTCAAAACCAGGAAGTAGTCTCTTGTAAGAGTTTGTACTAGGGTTGGTAAAGGCGGTTACGGCTTCTTTGTGTGCAAATATACCAGAAAGGTAATCCAGCGCTGTTTTACTCAGGTTGGCATATTCACCTTCTGCATAGAAAAGGTTCTTGCCATCTTTCCAGAGTGATTGGTGGACATGCATGCCGTTTCCATTGTCATTGTAGATAGGCTTTGGCATAAAGGTGGCAGTTTTTCCATTGAGGTGTGCGACCATTTTGACAACATACTTGTACTTTTGGACATTGTCAGCAGCAGTAATGATGTCCGAGAAAACAATACCTAGCTCATGTTGTGCCTGGGCTACTTCGTGGTGTCCAAGCATGACTTCGAGACCTACCTCTTCAAGTACCTGCATCATCTCTGCTCTGAGATCGACAGCAGAGTCTGTAGGCATGACTGGGAAGTAACCACCTTTGATGCGTGGTCTGTGACCCATGTTGCCAAACTCTCCATAGTCAGCAGCGTCTGCCCAATGACCTTCGTCTGACTCTACTCTGAAAGACTGCTCGTTGTCTTGATCGACAATTTTGACATCATCAAAGAGGAAGAACTCATTTTCTGGACCAAAATAGGCGGCATCTGCGATACCTGCGTCATCCAATGCCTTGAGTGCCTTTTTGGCGATTGATCTTGGACACTTGGCATAGAGCTCATTTTTATAGATATCATAGACATCACAGATGATGATAACCGTGCTGTCGGCAGTGAAAGGGTCTAAAAATGCCGT
>JALVVQ010000058.1 GCA_027023325.1 Campylobacteraceae bacterium
CTCTCCCGTTGTATTGCTCAAAGGCGCAAGACAGGTAGGCAAATCGACATTGGCTATGGAGATACGCAAAAATTATGTTGTCTTGGATGATGTCTCTACGCGTGTCAATGCCAAAGATGACCCCGTACGATTTGTGGAGACACTAGCTAAACCTACTACCATCGATGAGATACAAAAAGTACCAGAACTCTTAGAGGGCATCAAAATAGTGGTGGATAAGAAACGAAATAATGGAGATTTTCTCCTTACAGGCTCTGCCAATATACTAGATATGAAACAAACCAAAGACACATTGGCAGGTCGCATAATAGAGATAGACTTATACCCGTTAAGTCTAAAAGAGAAGTTTAAAAAGCCAAATGAAAATATAGTTGATAAACTTTTTGATCGTGACTTCACTACAGCAGAAGTGGAGACCAATAATATAGTAGAGGATATTTTAGCAGGCGGCTATCCTGATGTGCAAAGCTTCGTAACGCCATTAGAGAAAAAACTTTGGTTCTCCTCTTATGTGAGTACCTATATAGAGCGTGATGCAAGAGATTTGGGAGAGTTTAGAGATATAGACAGTTTTTACCGTTTTGTCAATATCATAGCCCCTCGTAGTACCTCTCTGCTCAACAAATCAAAGCTAGCTAAAGAGGTAGGGGTGCGTATAGAGACTTGTGAAAACTACTTGGTTATTTTGGAACAGACTTTTCAGATCTATACATTGCGACCTTTTTTTGAAAACATTGGCAAGCAGTTTGTTAAATCACCAAAGATATTTCTGAATGATACAGGGTTGATGAGTTATTTTTTAGGTATCTACTCCATAGAAGCATTTGAAAACTCTCGCTATAAGGGAGCATTGGTAGAGACCTTTGTCTTCAATGAGTTGCTTAAGCATTGTAGTTTCAGTGCAGATGATACAAAAATCTACCACTATCTAACCAATGATAAAAAAGAGATAGATTTCATCATAGAGCGTCAAAATCGTGTGATAGCCATTGAAGCTAAATCTTCATCTAAAGTAGGCAAAGATGATTTTAGGCATATTATAGAGTATCAGAGAAAATCAATTAAAGATGTTTTTGGTATCGTTTTTTATATGGGAAAAAATGTGTTACATATTAACGAGAAATGCGTGGCGTTGCCAATGGGCTACTTTTATTAAAGGGCACCTCTAAAAACTGATATTTTTTGCCCGATACTCTGGCGTTCGCAAACGCAAGCGCCCATTTCATAGGTTGAGTGCTCTCTTGTCGCATCGGACAAAAAATGTTTTTAGAGATGTCCTAAAATAAATTTGAGGTAAGATAGGCGATAAGCAGAATAGTTTATATGGGAATCCCCATTGCGCAAAAGAGATACTAGAGGCTTTGGTCAATGTTGAAGATATGGAAGAGCGATTCATAAAGCAATGTAAATAGTTTATGCTATAATAATGTAAATAGTTTATAATAAAACCATATGAAAAGGAGAACTGTGAGCAACAAGCTACTCTCTATAGCCTTAAAAGAGTTGCATGCTTTACAGGAGCAGGGTAGTGTATTTAAAAGCTCTGACTTCTCTGGGAAGAACATGACTTACTTGAAAAAGGCAGGATACCTGAAGCCTATCATCCGTGGATGGTACCATCAGTCACATCCTGCTGATATGGATGGTGACAGTACGGCTTGGTATGCTGGGTACTGGGAATTTGTGGCTAAGTATTTGGATGAACGCTTTGGCAGTGCGTATTGCCTGAACCCTGAGATCTCTTTGTTGCTCCATACGCAAAACTCCATCATACCCAAGCAGATAGTTGTCGTCACGAAAAAAGGTGCAGTGGGCAGAGTGACATTGCCTCATAATACTTCACTGTTTACCTACCCTGAGAAAAAAGCATTCCCCAAGGAGTCAGTGAGGGTCAATGGCTTGAATGTCTATATGCTTGAAGAGGCATTGTGTAAAGTAGGGGTAAGTTTTTTTAGAGACAAACAAGAAGAGATAGAGATAGCACTGGGGATGATAAAGGATGTTTCAGCTTTACTCCATATCCTTTTGACCCGTGACAGGATGGATGATGCAGCAAGTCGGGTATGCGGGGCATTGAAATTTGTCGGTAGAAAGGAGGATGCTTTGCGTATCAAAGAGACTTACGAAGCAGTCACCTTCAAAACAGTATCGCTCAAGAATCCTTTCCTTAAAGAGACCGCTTTGCTGAAGCCTTCAAGAGAGCACAACCCTTATGCTCTGCGCTTACAAAGTATGTGGGAGAAGTACAGGGCAGTCATAATCTCTATGGAGATACCTATACCTAAGCAAAAGACACCTTTTGGTATAGAAGAGATTGCTCAGGAGATGGAAGAGAAATATCAGGCAGATGCGTACCATTCACTCTCTATTGAGGGGTATAAAGTCTCCTTGGAACTCATAGACAAGGTTGCCAGTGGTGGATGGAACCCTGCCCAAAACCCTGAAGATGAAGCCACAAGAAATGCTTTGGCAGCCAAAGGATATCATGGTGCTTTCCAGGCAGTAAAGAGGAGTATCATTGTATGTATCGATGATAACAAAGAGATGACAGAGGCACTTCGTAAAGAACATCATAAGTGGTACAGTGAACTCTTCGCACCAAGTGTGCAGACAGGCATACTCGAAGCCCAACACTTAGCAGGCTACAGGAACCACCAGGTCTATCTTCGTGGATCACTACATGTACCCTTTCCAAAGAGTGCCATAGTAGATGCGATGGAGACTTACTTTGACCTCTTGGCAAAAGAGGAAGACCCCATTGTTGGAGCAATTTTGGGGCATTTCATGTTTGGATTTATCCACCCTTATATGGATGGCAACGGTAGAATGGCACGCTTCATCATGAATGCGATACTGGTCTCTCATGGCTACCCATGGCTCGTCATAAAAGTAGAACATCGTGACAGCTATATGCAAGCTTTGGAAAGTGCCAGCGTAGACGGAGATGTGAAACCATTTGTAGCATTTATCTTGAGGTGTGCTTGTTGACCCGTATGAGGGTGAGTATGAAAAAACACAAAGAGTTGAAGTGATAAAAATAGAAAAAATCGAGGTAAGATGAATGAAAAACAAAATAGTCTATATGGGAACACCCCATTACGCAAAAGAGATATTAGGGGCTTTGGTTAGTGCTGAGGATATGGATGTATCGTTGGTATTGACGCAGCCAGACCGTCCTGTAGGGCGCAAGAAGATTTTGACACCACCACCTGTGAAGGTATTGGCACAAGAGCATGGCATTAGCGTATTGCAACCAAACAGGCTCTCTGACGAAGGGGTTTTTGAGGCCATTGCAAACGAGAAGCCAGATTTTATCATCGTGGCAGCGTTTGGACAGATACTGCCTAAGCGTATCTTGGATATCGCACCCTGTATCAATCTGCATGCCTCGCTGCTACCTCAGTACAGGGGGGCTTCTCCTGTGCAACAGTCATTGCTCAATGGCGATGAAAAAACAGGGGTCACCTCTATGTTGATGGAAGAGGGGCTTGATACGGGGGATATGCTTGAGACGGTAGAGTTTGTCATTCCTGAAGATATACGGTTGTATGCCTTGATGCAGCAGCTTACTGAGGATGCTTGCGAGCTAACTTTGCGTACAGTACGAAATTTTAAAAAGCTTACACCCAATAAGCAAGATGAAGCGCAAGCAACACTGTGTAAAAAGATTAAAAAGTCTGATGGTCAGATAGCCTGTGATGATGCGCAGAGTATCTATCATAAATATAGAGCTTTTGAAGGGTGGCCGGGGATATTTGCTGCTAATGGTACAAAGTTTGATGAGATAGCACTGGTAGAGAAGAATGGTAGCTATCAACCTTTTGAAATTATAGCTTTCGAGGATGAAAGTGTGATTGTAGGGTGTAGTAAAGGAAGCCTCAAAATAGGAAAACTGCAACCTTCAGGGAAAAAGCCGATGAGTGCCAAAGCATACTGTGTGGGAAGGGGGCTCAAAGTTGGAGATCCTCTCGTTTGATACCCTCGGCTCCACACAAAGCTATCTGTTGAAGATGATAGAATCAGGAGAAGCTGATAAGGATACAGCAGTG
>JALVVQ010000059.1 GCA_027023325.1 Campylobacteraceae bacterium
ATTGAAGACAAAGCTGTCTATGACTATATTGGTACGGGGGAGACATTGGGACTGTTTCAGATTGAATCATCCGGTATGCAGGACCTTGCAAAAAAACTCAAGCCAGATGGATTTGAAGATGTCATTGCGATGTTGGCACTCTACCGTCCTGGCCCCATGGAGTCTGGGATGCTTGATGACTTTGTGGAGCGAAAGCATGGCAGACAGGAGATCACCTATATGTTTCCAGAGCTTGAGCCGATCCTCAAGCCCACTTATGGGGTGATCGTCTACCAGGAGCAGGTGATGCAGATCGTGCAGACAATCGGCGGGTTTAGTCTCGGTGGTGCCGATCTTGTACGCCGTGCTATGGGTAAAAAGATTAAAGAGGAGATGGATAAGCTCCAGGCAGAGTTTGCCGATGGCGCAGTCAAAAAAGGCTTTGACAGACAAAAGGCGATAGCACTGTTCGATTTGATCGTCAAATTTGCCGGATATGGATTTAACAAATCTCACTCTGCTGCTTATGCCATGATCACTTTCTATACCTCTTATCTCAAACACTACTATCCTACAGAATTCATGGCAGCGATCCTGACACTGGAGAAGAATAATACGGATAAAGTCGTCAAGTATGTGGACGAGTTGAGTCATATGGATATCAAGCTGCTCCCTCCTGACATCAATCGTTCAGGACTCATGTTTGAGGCGACCAACATCGATGGTGATGAGGTGGTGATGTTTGGGATGGGTGCAGTGAAGGGAGCAGGGGATATTGCGATCAATACGATGCTGGAAGCGAGGAAAGAGGGCGAGTTTAAAGACCTTTCGGACTTTGTTTCCCGTATTGACTCAAGCAAGGTTAACAAAAAGGTAATAGAGTCTCTGGTCAAAGCAGGTGCTTTCGACAGTTTTGGATATTCTAGAAAATCCCTTCTTTCTCAGATAGAAGAGATCGTCGATACAGCCAAGCGGGCAGGAGATGCTAAGAAAAATGCCGTAGGATCGCTCTTTGGTGATGGCGAAGAGATGACCTCTGTGACACTGGAGCTGCAACATTTGGATGAGTTTGAGCCCATGGAGATACTGGAGATGGAGAAAGAGTCGCTGGGGTTTTATGTTTCGGGGCACCCCTTGGACAAATACAGAGAGACGCTGAGTGAGATTAATTACACGCTGAGCTCTGAGATTGACGATCTTGCGGATGGTTCGCAGGCGTTGATCATCGGCAAGATAGAGTCCATCACCGAAAAGATCAGTAAGCGAGGCAACAAGTTTGGTATTGCCAATATCATGGATTTGCACGGCAATATAGAGCTCATGCTGTTTGAAAATCGTCTCAAGGAATTGGATGAAGGATTTGATACGACCAAGCCAATCGCCTTCAAGGTAAAGATCGGGAGAGATGGTGAATTTACGCGGATGAATATCCTCAAAATTGAAACACTCAAAGATGCAAAAAAAGAGAAGGTTAAACTCAAAAAAGAGGAGAAGCATACCCCTGAGCCCGAGCAGCCACCCCTGATCTTGTCACTGAATCTCATGCCAGACCCCAAGATTGCAGAGGAATTGATGTGTCTCGCGGAACGCTATCCGGGGAAACGCCCCCTTGAACTTCACATCAAGAGCAAATTGGCAGATGTCGTTATAGAAAGCAGGGTAAAGGTCAGTGAACGCATTGTTGAGGAGGCCAGGGCACTGGGCATCTACCTTAAAGAACCTATAGTGCTAGAGTCGCAATAAAACTTAGAGACAAAATCATCTGGATTCAAATAGGTGGTGTACCAAAAAATCTATAAAAGTAACATTTTTTCACTGTTTCAAAAAAGTCCTAGTCTTATGGAGTTTTTTAAAGTCTACTTGGGCTATAATAATCTTGTTTGCAAATCATGCAAATTATTACAAAAGGAGAAACAATGAAGAGAATCGCAAAAGCAGCAGCCCTGGTGGGTGTCGTAGCACTGTTGGCAAGTCCGCTGGCAGCCAAGAAAATCAAATGGAAGCTAGCTGAGACCTGGCCGTCTACACTGACACCACTTGCGTCACCGCCACTCAAGCTGGCACAGTATGTCAAAGAGATGTCTGATGGTAAATTTATCATCAAGGTAGAGGGAAAAGAGAAGCACAAGGCACCACTGGGAATCCTTGATATGGTCAAGGGAGGACAGTATCAGATGGGGCATAGCGGTTCGTACTACTGGAAAGGTAAAGATATCAACACTGTTTGGTTCACTACTGTACCTTTTGGCATGACTCCTTCTGAGCAATATGCATGGTTCTACTATGGCAACGGCATGAAGTACATGAAAGAGGTCTATGACAAGTTTGGCGTGATGAACTTTCCTGGCGGTAACACCGGTAACCAGATGGGTGGTTGGTTTAGAAAAGAGATCAACACAGTCGCTGACCTCAAAGGTCTCAAGATGAGAATTCCTGGCCTAGCTGGTGAAGTACTGGCCAAATTGGGTGTCAATGTCACCAATATCCCTGCCGGTGAGCTCTATACCTCTCTTGACCGCGGTACCATCGATGCACTCGAATGGGTCGGGCCTGGTATGGATATCAAAATGGGGTTTCATAAAGTAGCACCTTATTACTACACGGGATGGCATGAGCCAGCATCTGAGATGCAATTCCTTGTCAATAAGAAAGCCTTTGACAAACTACCAAAAAACTATCAGGCGATTCTGGTAACTGCCATGAAAGCAGCAGCCTTTGATATGTATGTAGAAAACTTTGCTGCATCAGTAGATGCATGGGAAAAAATGAAAAAAGAGTTCCCAAATATTAAAGTCAAGCATTTCCCTAAAGCTGTTGTAGGTTCTATGGAAAAAGCTGCTACTGAAGTCTACGAGGCGTATGCGGCAAAGAATGCTAAGTTTAAAGAGATCTATGAAGACTATACTTCTTATATGAAAAAAGCAAGAGCGTGGTCTCAGATGATGCAGGGCGGATACCTGAATCTAGACAAATAACCAAAGGTGCCTCCCCAGGCACTTTTTGGCGTGGTTCTTGTTATGTTGCGATTGGATACATACCTTTGTCATCATAGCAAGAACCATCCAAAATGAAGAGATACTCAAACAAAGGATTTGATTTGCTTCTTAAGATAGAAAGAGTAATGGATAAAATAATCGATACTGTAGGGTACGGCACGGGCGTGCTGATGATATTGATGATTCTTAATGTCGCTTTCGATGTGGTGATGCGTTATGCATTTCATAACAGTTCTATAGGGATGCAGGAGATGGAGTGGCATCTGTTTGCTGTGATTATTCTATACGGTACAGGATATGCATTGCGACACAATGCCCATGTCCGAGTAGACTTCCTCTATGATACATTTGGCTACAAAACCAAGGCAATGATTAATATTATAGGGACACTACTTTTCCTGATCCCTCTGGCACTTCTGATCATCTATGGCTCCTATGAGTTTGTTATGGACTCCTATGTAACCAATGAGATTAGTGAAGACCCCGGTGGATTGACACACCGATGGATGATCAAGGCAATGATTCCTATAGCCTTTATTTTTCTGCTTTTCAGTGCTGTCAATTATATTATTAGCAATATCAACATCTATCGTGGCATAGAGCCTATGCCCGAGGCTGAAGGAGAGATCATATGATTGGTCTGATTATGTTTGGAGCAGCACTGATGCTGCTTGTGGTAGGATATCCGGTTGCTTTCACTTTTGGTGCTGTGTCCATCTTCTTTGGCGCACTGTCTGCATGGTTTGAGATTATGCCTGACGGTGGTACGGTGTTGGAGTTCTATGATGAATTCCTCTCTATGTTTTCGATGATGCCTTTCCGTATCTATGCGATTATGACCAACAAGATTCTTATGGCAGTGCCACTGTTTATCTTTATGGGTATCGTCTTGCAAAAATCAGAATTGGCAGAAAGAATGCTCTCCTCCATGGGGACGCTGTTTGGCAAAGTGCGTGGCGGTTTGGCGATCTCTACGGTACTGATAGGCGCACTGCTGGCAGCATCGACTGGCGTGGTGGGTGCTTCTGTGGTGGCAATGGGGGTTATCTCTTTGCCCGT
>JALVVQ010000060.1:0-326 GCA_027023325.1 Campylobacteraceae bacterium
CGATGAACGGAATGTTTATCGCAGCCAAAAATGGCTATCAGTCTATGATGATCGCACCTACCACGCTGCTCAGTGCCCAGCACTACAAGAGCCTCAAAGAGCGCTTTTACAGCCATGGTATACGGATTGCCAAGCTGGACAGGTATGTCACCGCCAAAGAGAAGTCTGCGGTACTCTCTGGACTGCGAGAGGGGACGATTGATGTTGTAGTGGGTACCCATGCACTGCTCAAAGCCAAGTTTAAAAATCTGGCACTGGTAGTGATCGATGAGGAACATAAGTTTGGCGTCAAACAGAAGGAGGCGCTCAAAGAGATCGCGATGGAT
>JALVVQ010000060.1:336-4027 GCA_027023325.1 Campylobacteraceae bacterium
CGCCACCCACACAGAGACAGGGGGTGCGTACCTTTGTCAAAGACTATGATGAAAGTGTGATCAAAGAGGCGATTCTCAGGGAACGGCGGCGTGGCGGGCAGGTTTTTTATGTCTTTAACTCTATTGCCGGTATTGAGAGTAAGCGTAAGGAATTATTGGAGATATTGCCTGACTTGCGCATGACAGTGCTGCACTCCAAGATCTCTGCGGCAGAGACAGAAGAGGAGATGATGAAGTTTGAAGATGGGGAGTACGATCTGCTGCTTTCAACCTCTATTGTTGAGTCGGGTATCCATATGCCCCATGCCAATACGATGATCGTAGAAGGGGCAGACCATTTCGGGATCGCTGATCTCCATCAGCTCAGAGGGCGTGTCGGGCGAGGGAGTAAGGAGGGGTACTGTTATTTTGTAGTGGCGGACAAAGAACGACTGACTGACAATGCCAAGCGACGACTTCTGGCGCTGGAGTCTCATTCAGAGCTGGGCAGCGGTGCCGTGCTTGCCTTCAATGACCTGCAGATCAGGGGTGGCGGCAATATCATTGGAGAGGCACAGTCAGGCCATATCAAGCAGATCGGTTACTCTCTTTATCTGAGAATGTTGGAGGATGCGATCCGAGAGCTCAGCGGTAAAGACAAAGAAGTGACACAGCAGATTGACATGAAACTTTCTGTAGACGCCTATCTCAATGAGAAGCTGATCGAAGAGGACAGGCTCAGGCTGGAGCTTTACCGTCGTCTTTCACTCTGCGAGAATGCTGGAGAGGTGTATGAGATCGAAGAAGAAATTGCCGATCGATTTGGGACACTAGACACCATTACCCGGCAGTTTATTGATGTGATGGTGATCAAAGTGCTGGCACGACAACAGGGGATATCCAAGGTCTCCTCTTATGGCGAGAAGGTCTTTATCGAATTTCTCGATGCCAACAGAGAAAGAGAAGTGCTCAAGTCCCCAAGTAAGGATGATGATGATATAATTGCTACAGCCATGGCATATTTGAAATCGAAAAACCACACTGCACAGGAGGAGAGATGTTTGCATTTTTAGAGTCAGAGATTCTCAAGGGCAAGCACTTTCCTCCAGGCAGCCGCGATAGGCTAAGGGCAACACTGGTTAATCTGTTTATCCTGGTAGGCTCTTTTGTGATCTTGCTGTACGCCTATGAGAATCTGTTGCAGGGGTATTATGGTATCTTAGCAGTGGAAATGGGCATGGTGGTAGTATTGGTGATCGGGTATTTGGTTTTCCCTTACTATACCAATATTGAGCAGATCTCCTATATGATTCTGGGATCATTGACATTTTTGTTGGCGATTTCTTTGGTACTTCCTGACAAGGATCCGGAACTCTCTATTTTTTGGATTGCCTCACTCCCCATTTTTGTCTTCTATTTTTTGGGAGTAAAAAAGGGTATTGTCTGGAATACCTATATGTTTATTATTCTGCTGATTGTTCCTTTGGTCTCTTATGTGGCACAGGTGAAATTTGTCTATGGTTGGGAGCTGCTTTCTCAGATTGTGTTGGGATTTTTGGTAGTCTCCTACATGTTGTATATTATCGAAAAAGAGCGAAGTTCTTACGAAGAGAGATTGCATACTGCGCTGGAAGAGAACAAGATGCTTTTCAAAGAGGTGCATCACCGTACTAAAAATAATATGCAGGTCATTATGGGACTCTTGGAGTCACAGTCTTTTAAGATAGATGATCGTAAATATAAAAAGATGTTTGAAGCCCATATCGACCGCCTCAAAGCAATGAGTCTGATGCATAAAAATCTTTATGCAGACCAAAGCTTCGAGCAGGTGGATATCAAAAAATACCTCGAAGAGATCGTGCGCAGTTTGCAGCTCTATTCTGCGCATTATATCCGTACAGAGATTGATCCATTGATGATTGATATGAAAACAGCGATGAATATAGGACTGATTGTCAACGAAGCAGTCACCAATGCGATAGAACATGCATTTGGCGGCAAGGTAGGAGAGGTGATAGTGTCACTGAAGCATATCGGAAACAGGGGAGCGCTGATGATTAAAGACAACGGAAAAGGGTTTGATACAGAAAAAAAGTACCGCTCTTTGGGTGTGACGCTAATCAAAGACCTTAGTGCTACCTTGTCTCATGGTACGATTGCTATAAACGGAACAAATGGTACTACCATGCGCATCTATTTTGACCTTAAGGAGGACCAAGATGAGCTTGCCTAGTCGTATAGTGATTGTCGAAGATGAGGCGATTACCCAACGGTATCTTCAGGAGATATTTGACCAATATGATACATCTGTCGTAGGTTGTTTTGATAATGCTGCTGATTTTTTGGCGAAGAGCAAAGAGATGGCATACGATATGATTCTGATGGATATCAATATCAAAGGCCCTATGGACGGCATACAATTGGCGCGAAAAGTGCTTGAGAAGCGTACGGTTCCCATTATATTTATTACTGCACACAATGATGATGAGACGATAGCGGAGACACTGGAGCTCTCCCCTTATGGATTCATCTGCAAGCCCTTCTCTGGTAAAGATGTCATCGTGACGACTCAGATAGCCTACAAGCAATATCAGTCTCAGCAGAAAGATAGAGAAAGAGAGACACATATAAGTGCTGATAATGGCACTATTATTATCAGTGAGACCTATACTTATATCAGAAAAGAAGCGAGACTTTACCAAAAGGGGAATCTCGTAGGTTTGACCAAAAATCAGCATCTTCTTGTTAAGGTATTGACTGAACATATTGGTCGACCGATCAGTTATGAGATATTACAATCTTCTATTTGGGGAGAGGCCAGTGTGGCAGAGTCTGCACTACGCACGCTTGTCTATTCCGTGAAAAAAATATTACCAGATCTCCCTATCGTCTCACAAAGTAAAGTAGGGTATATGCTCAAAGAGTTAACCCCATGATACTTTTTGAAAATTCCACAGAATGATAAAATCTCTACCAAAAGAAGAACTTTTAGCGCCAAGAAGAAGAAAAAAGTGCATCTGATACAGCTTCACACAATTTTCACACAATTTTATACTATAATGTACCATCAATCTATTAAAGGAGCATATATGAGAATGTTATTTGTAAAAGTGATGACTGTGGGTGTGGTTGTTTTGGCGGGTTTGTCTATGACTGGGTGTACAGACTTTGAAAGAGGTTTTGTGACGGGTGCAGGTGTAGGTGTAGCGGGTACAGTGATAGCGCATGAAAGCACTAGGAGACCAAGTTACAGTCGAAGTTATTACAACAGAGGATACAATAATGGCTGCTCCAGTGCCAGAGGGCGATGGTACAAGAGTAGCTATTACTGGAGAAACTCAGGAAGCTATAGAAATGGATGGAGAGTTGGGTATCGTCGATGTCGTTAATGATTAACATTTAGTTAAACTCATCGGAGTACACTCCGTAATGAAATATCTCATTATGAGGAGTGACTATTGGAAACTATCCAAAGAATTAAAGAGGAGATCAGCAAGGTCGTCGTCGGTCAGGATAAGATGATCGAGGGGCTGCTTGCAGGTTTACTTTGCCGTGGACACATCCTGCTTGAGGGTGTGCCGGGGCTTGCCAAAACAACGACGGTTAATGCGTTGGCCAAGACGCTTGGGCTTGACTTTAAAAGAGTACAGTTTACCCCGGATCTACTTCCTTCTGATATCATAGGTACAGAGATCTATGATCCTATCAACAA
>JALVVQ010000061.1 GCA_027023325.1 Campylobacteraceae bacterium
TGACCAATGAGATGACCCTTTCGGAACAGTCTGCTTATGCCCCTATGGTGTCTGCACTCGCACCCGTGATCGTGGCGCAGATCAATAGTGGCAATGATGCCAGCGAAGTGGCGGAGATGATACGGGACATCATAGAGGATGACAATGCACCTGCCAGACAGACAGCCGGGGACAAAGCGAGGAAGTTTATCCCTATGCGAAGAGAGCTCAGCGATGAGGACTTTGAGCGGCGTGTGCGTGCCTACTATGGACTGGAGCGGTACTAATGGAGAGCTTCTTTTTCAGTGCAGGTGAGAAGCGGTACCGGGTGAGTGAATTTAGCTCTGCGGAGGCAGCACAGCTGCGCAGGGTCGATATCTCCAACAGTGTGGTATTTGTCGCAGGTAGATTTCAGAATCAGACCCAACAGATCGACATCAACAACCTAGACAGAATGGTCATGCTGGTCATGGCCAAAGAGGGTAGCGTGGAGATCACAGACCACTACACGGGGAACAGCTGGAAAGTGCCTGAGGGAAAGATAGGGTTGTTTGCCTCCTCAAGACAGGATATCACACTGAGAGTGTCCTCACAGCCGAAGAGTGAGCTCTTCATTCTCTTTGTGGCAGATTTTTTTCTCAAGCGCTATCTCAGCGGCAAGACTTCTGCTCCTGTGGATTTCCTCTACCACAAGATACAGCAAGAGCTCACATTGGAGTCTGTCAATTTGCAGCCGATTGATGCCCTGAGTCTGTATATCGTGCAGAGGCTTCTGAAGATAGACCAAGGAGAGTGCATGGCCAGTATGCTAGCTGAACATCGGGTCAGTGAGTTTATGATTCACCGCTTTTCTCTGCTGGACACACCGTTGGAGGGCATCAGTCAAGAGGAGGTGACACTGGCATCCAGAGCCAAAGGTATCTTGCTGGAGGATTTTGTCTCTCCCCCTACGATACGAGAGCTGGCGCATCTGTGTGCCAGCAACGAAACCAAGCTGAAAAAAGTATTTAAAAAAGTCTATCAGATGACGATTCGAAGATACATACAAAAATTAAGACTCGAAGAGGCCAACCTGCTCCTGCGGGAAAAGTACTACACTATCGGAGAGATTGCACAGAGGGTAGGGTATAAGCACCAGGGGCATTTTACGAAGCTCTTCTTCTCCGTCTATGGTGTCTACCCCAAAGATTTGATACACCATTAGTGCTTCTTTTTGATCATCCATTTTTTGAAGGGCTGCAACGAGTCTATATAGTCTGCTACATCTTTGAATTCCTGATCCTCTAGAGGAAGTGTGGGCATGGCATTGGCAGAGTAGCCGAACGCTTTGTAGTGGCTATAGGGATCTTTGGCATATGCTGCGACCTGCTCTTTGGTTCTTGTGTAGGAGACGATATTGAAATCCGGCCCCAGAGCACTGCCGCCATTGACCGTATGACAGATGGCACAATTGGCAGCATAGACGGCTTTTCCTTCTTTGACTCGATTCTCTTGCCCATTGGCAACAAGATTTGTCATAGCGATACATAGAAGTAACATAGGTAGCTGTTTCAAGACAGACTCCTTCAAATGAAATGATTAATTAAGATAAATATACTCCTAATTAAATAGAGGCGAAATATATCGGAATATTTCTATAGTATGCTTGATATAAATCAATAATAAGATAATTTAACTCTGATTTAAGACTCTTTGGATAAAAATCCTTTTTGTGCTAAAAGATAATCCCTTTTGTGCTAAAAATCTATTGATTCTCTTTTTTGATTCAACTATACTGAACCTATGAATTTATAAGGAATGTGCAATGTCAAAAGTAGTCTTAATTACGGGAACAAGTTCGGGTATGGGTAAACTCACTTCAGAGTTTTTAGCAAAACATGGATATGTTGTGTATGCAGGGAGTCGTGATATTGAAGGCAAGATATCATCTGACTATCTAAAGTCCATCTATCTGGATGTGACAAAAACAGAGAGTATTAAAAGTGCCGTCGCTACTATTATGCAACAGGAAGGCAGGATAGATGTATTGGTCAATAATGCTGGATATGGATTGCTCTCTACTGTTGAGGATGGTACAGATGAAGAGATGTTTGACCAATTCAATGTAAATGTCTTTGGGCTTCTGAAGGCGACGCGAGAAGTGCTTCCGTATATGCGAAAAGCACAGTCAGGTGTCATCATAAATATCTCTTCATTTTTGGGTAAAATGGGATTACCGCTTTTGGCACACTATAATGCGAGTAAATATGCTGTGGAAGGGATAGTAGACTCTTTGCGTTTTGAGACATTGCCTTATAATGTGAGGGTACACTCTATCCAGTCAGGACTATTTGGTACAAATTTTGTGAAAGAAGGGCTGGTCGCTAATGCCAAGACGACCAGTGAGGATTCACCGTATCGGGCGCTGGTATCTCATTTTGTACCCATAATAGCCAAAGCTATCAACGAAGGTCCAAGTCCTCAACCTATAGCAGATGCGGTCAAAGAGATCATAGAAGATGAAAATGCTGATATTTTTGTACCTGTAGGTGGAGAAGCTGAGGCATTTATGCCTCTTCGAAAAGAGTTGAGTGATAAGGCATTTGAACAAAAAGTAAAAGAGACTTTTGCTATCTAAAGGGAGATCGTTATGAAAAGAATACTCCATCCAGCTGTAGTGACGACTATTGTGGTGACAGGTATCCTTCTGTTGCCTTTTTTGATGCCGGACAAGACGGTGCCTCAGTGGGATGACAGCCAGTTGCGTCAGGCTGCTTTGTCGCGCAATATGCTGCCTGTGCCCAAAGACTATGATGCACTGCTCAAGGTGGTAGACACAGTAGAAAATCCTATGAGCAGAGAGAAGATCGCCTTGGGGAAGGCACTGTTCTTTGACACGAGGCTCTCTCGGGATCAGACACTCAACTGTGCTTCGTGCCATATCTTGGAGGAGGGCGGGGATGATAACCGTCCGACTGCGATAGGCTTCCATGGGAGAGAAAATCCTTTTCATCTGAATTCACCCACGGTGCTCAATGCAGCCTTGGAAAAGTCTCAGTTCTGGAATGGGCGTGTCAAAGATGTGGAGGCGCAGGCGGGTGGGCCTGTGCAGGCACCTTTTGAGATGAATATGACACCAGCAGCGGTGGAGAAGCGGCTCAATGCTGACCAGCAGATACAACAGGCATTTGTCCAAGTATTTGGTGTGGGAAAAATCACTTTCGAAAAGGTACGCCAGGCTATCGGAGCCTATGAGCGTACGCTGCTCACCAGGGGGTCATACGATAGATATCTGGAAGGGGATGACGAGGCCATCTCCGCTGCGGCCAAGCGGGGCATGACACTCTTTATCGTCAAGGGCTGCAAGGGCTGCCATACGGGTATGAGCGTGGGAGGACAACGCATAGAGAAGTTTCCTCTGCGTCATTACTTTATGGACTATGTGGGTATTACACTTGACCCCAATGCCAAGATTAAAAAAAGCCCCTTTCCCTTCGAAAATAAAGGTGGGTTCCGAGGGCGAAATGGTACGCTCAAATTCAAGGTTCCAATGTTGCGTAATATTACCAAGACCTCCCCTTACTTCCATAATGGAGCAGTAGAAAAACTGGAAGAGGCAGTGCGTATCATGAGTAAGTATCAGATCGGGGATGAATTTTCCCCTGAGCAGATCGATGATGTGGTGGCGTTTTTGAAAACTTTGGAGGGGGAGTTGGTGGCATATTGACTTCGGCCTAGCTCAGCTCCTATCTGTTCCCTAGGATTGTCGAAGGGGAGTCAGCATCCTTTTGCAGGAAGTGGAAGGCTTTGCCTCCACTGTACGGGACTGAAATCTCCGTTTCCAAACAACAAATACCCTTAATGGCATTGAAGGGGCGACTATATCTCCTTGAGTAATGCAAATACTTCTGAGAAAACTCTGGCTCTGATCTTTCTGTCGTGATGTGTCATGATATAGATGGCTTCACTGAGCTTGGGGTGTACAGAGGGATTGAGCTTGGAGACTTCGGTTTTGCTGATCTTTCTAGGTTGTCTGAGGATAGGCTCGAAGTCATCGACACCGGCATA
>JALVVQ010000062.1 GCA_027023325.1 Campylobacteraceae bacterium
TTCTTATTCCATCCTCTTACGATACCGATTGTAACAGTTTTCCTCCTCGAAAGTCTAAATTATTGATGTACTCATAATAGACTTCATTGGGTGTTTTGTAGTCGATTGCTGAGTTGACTATTTATAGAGTTTTTTGACGTTATCTGGGTGTATTGATATTTCCTTGTGGTCTTGGTTGGGATTTGGTGTTTGGCATGCCAAACGCTATGGAAAGATATGCATAATGGCAATATTCATTTTGCATAAAATGCAATAAAAACAGATCATTTGCAAAATAAGCATCCAATATCCCAAACCGTAACCTGGTGTGTGGCTGTGCCAAGCGCCACCTGAATACTGCTTTTCACCCCCAGTCTTGATCCCTCTCTCCATGTCGATGTTTGTCTTTTCTGTAAGAGGTGCGCTTTTTGAGCTTTTGTAGTCGGTTAAGGTTGCTCATCTCGGCGGCTCTGATATCCTTAAGTTGTTTATCGGTAATCTCTTTGGTTTGGAAGTAGAGTCTGTCTATATAGCTTTTGGTCTCCTGGAGGTATTCCGAATCCAGTCGAATACTCTCTATTTCGCCAAGCTTTTGCATAAGCTCTTCAAACTTATTGAGAAACTGCTCAGCAGTGGTCTCCTCCTGGCGAAGCAAGCGAAAAAGATTTTTGCTTATCTTCTCCAAAAGCGAGATATATTTCTGTCGCTGATACTTCTCGATCTGTCTGGGTGTATAGCGGCTCATCTTTGGGGCGACTTAAGGTCTGAGTGTAATAGGCGTGCCTACTTTGACCATCGACCAGAGTTTGCGCATGCCGCTGTTGGTCAGGGCAACGCAGCCATCTGTCCAGTCTTTGGAGAGGGTATAGCTGTCACCATGACCGTCTGCATTCCAATGAGGCTGTCCATGGATAGTGATGAGGCTGCCCGGATTGACACCTCTGGCAGCTGCTTTGGCACGATCTGCGGCATTGGGATAAGAGATGGTCATCGCCATATATTTGACAGAGTGGCAACGCTTGTTGAGGATGGTATAGGTACCGATAGGGGTTCTTTTGTCTCCTGCCTTTACCTTGGCACCCTGATAGTCATTGGCGCCCAAAGAGACCGGCATACTGCCAAGCAAAGAGCCATTGCGGTAGAGATACATCTTTCTGTCAGATTTGTCTACGATGATCTTGTCAGCAGTGATACTGCTCATGGGCTGGGTACACCCAGAAGCAGGATAGCTGCCTCCTCTGGTGCCTGAAGGTTGGCTGGGGCCAAAGAGACTACATCCAGAGAGCAGCAGTGCTGCAACTGTGGCAGTCAAGAGACTTGTTTTTTGCATGGTTTTTATCCTTGGAAATAAATTTTGCTGAGTGTAGCATAGTTTATATTAAAGAGTATTAATAGAGGAGAAATAAGGATAAAAAGTGGGGTCGCTCAAGACCCCGTGAGATAGTTTTGGGAAGGAGAGGACTAGAGCGCTGCTTTTGCTGCTGCGATAGCCTCTTCGTAGTTAGGCTCTTCTGTAATCTCTGGCACGACCTGCTTGTAGGTTACCTTGCCATCTTTCCCGACTACAAAAATGACTCTGGCAGTCACACCTGCCAAAGGACCATCTGCAAGCAGTACACCATACGCATTGGCAAAATCTTTGTTTCTGAAGTCAGAACATACTTTGAGGTTCTCGATGCCTGCAGCACCACACCATCTGGCTGCCGCAAAAGGGAGATCCATAGAGACAGTGATGACCTCTACGCCGTCCAAGTTTGCTGCTTCTTGGTTGAATCTTCTTGTCTCTGCATCACAAACACCAGTGTCCAATGAAGGGACAGCTACAACCAGTTGTACTTTGCCTTCTCCCCCTACCTGCTCATCCTGGAGCATAGGGTCACAGTTGACTACTGTGACTACAGGTGCTGTATCACCTACATTAATTTCTGTACCACCGAGGTTACATACGATATCGTTTTTAAATGTGACTGTTGCCATTTTTATTTCCTTGTATTAAATTGTTGCTAGCATTATAGTTTAATTAGGATAATAATAGTCTTAATTAAGAAAATTAACGGTATTATTGCACCTTCAAATTATAATCATAAGGAAAAGAAATGAAAAGTATGACTGTCAAAGATACCTATCCGGTGCAGGCGCTTGAGCTAAGTAAAGAGGAAGCAAAATTTGCAAGTACCGATGAGATTGTTGCTTATATTGAAGAGAAGATTGCCTCCCACCCGGTGGCAACCTATATTGCTACCTTTGATCACTATACCCATACGAAGAATCTTCCTGAGCATGAGATGGATGAGAAGATTATCGATGTGAAGATCGTGGTATTTTGTTTTGGCAAGGAGCTGCCTGTCCCTCAGATCGCAGCAGTGAGACCTAGAAGTATCGCTATCGTCGAAGAGGCAGACAAATTCACAATCACTTTCATGGATGCCCCAAACCCCCAAGCCCATGAAGCCATGGGCAATTGGGTGAAGGGCGTTAAGAAATCGTAAACAGTTTTACGATTTTAGCCCTGAAACCGAAGCGGTGGAGCTATGCGACCCGCGCAGGCTGGGCAGGCGTTAAGAAATCGTAAACAGTTTTACGATTTTAGCCCTGAAACCGAAGCGGTGGAGCTATGCGACCCGCGCAGGCTGGGCAGGCGTTAAGAAATCGTAAACAGTTTTACAATTTTAGCCCTGAAACCGAAGCGCTACTTCTTCAGTTTATCTATTCTTGGATAGACGAACACGCTCTTTCTAAAGACTATGGTATTCTCGGGATCATCAACCGCATAGGCTTTGATTGTGATAGGTAGAGGTGTATCCTGCTTGGTACTCTTGACCAGCACTTTGCTTGTTTCAAGGATGACGATCTTCTTCTTTTTAAATCCAGCAGCGATAGAGAATGGCTTCTTGGGAGCGACAATGTTGATGCCTTCCAGACCTTGCACCTCAAAGTAATACTGATGTTTTTTGTTGTCGGTGTTTTGGAAGAGGAAGGTATAGTCATTTTCTACTTTTCCTCCAGCTTCCACCTTATAAAGGCGGGTGTCTTTGTTGATATTAAGCAGCATATTTTCTTTGGATGTCTCTGCCATAAAGAGTCCGATAATGATGACAGCAATCACAGAGAGATAAGCAATGACCTTGGGGCGCTTGAAACTGGTATGTCCGCCATCAAGTACCTCGTGCTCGCTGTTCCATTCGATGAGGCTTGGCTTGCTCTGGCTTCCCATCACTACCGTACAGGCGTCAACACACTCCAGACAGTTGATACATTCCAGTTGCAGCCCTTTTCGTATATCGATATGGGTAGGGCAGACAGTGACACAGCTCTCGCAGGTGACACACTCGGCAGCAGGATTGTCTGCGAGAAGGTCTTTCTTTTTCTCATAGACTTTGTGCCGGTCGTTGCCTTCGCCTGTGTAAATCTCTCCACCGCGGTTGGGGTTGTAGACCGCCATGATGGTATCATCATCATAGAGTACCGACTGTACACGGCTGTAGGGACAGATATAGACACAGAAATTTTCTTTGATAAAGACAATATCTGCGATCAAGAAGAGTGCTATACCGATGAGGATACCTATCATGATACCATGCTCTGAAGGGTGTTGAATGTACTGAAAAAACTCTTCCGGCGGTACAAAATACCAGAGAAAATCAGCAGCTGCGACAATGGCGAGGAGCGACCAGAGTCCAATGGCAATCAGTTTTTTGACCTGATTGATAGGCTTGCTCATGTCTGGTTCCTGCTGCTTGTTCTTGATACGCTTACGGAGCTTGAGAAGCTTGGTCTCGATGAGGTCACGGTAGATGACGCGGAAGATGGTCTGTGGACAGGCCCATCCACACCACACCCTACCGCCAATAGCCGTCATAGCAAAGATGCCGACAAAGAGCATCAGAAGGAGAAAAACCAAAGGCAGCAACTCCTGCATGTCAAAAGCCACGCCGGCGAGATGGAATCTTTTGTGGTCAAAGCTCAGCAGGAAGAGATGGTTGCCTCCGATTCTGATCCAGGGCATACCCAGTGCCATGATCGTAAAAAGTGCAT
>JALVVQ010000063.1 GCA_027023325.1 Campylobacteraceae bacterium
CATGTGTCTATACTGGGCATGTCTTCTGGCAACGAGCAAGAGCTTTTTCTTCTTAGCAAAGAAGATGCTGCGCGTATAGGAGCAGAATCAAGAGCAAAATCAGACAAACCAAACGGAGTAGATAATGTTTTTGAAAAGCTAAGTTGTAAAGACAACGAAGACAAGCAAATCTATATGTACGGTGCCTATGATAGTTTCGTGACTACAAATCCTGAACCTACGACTTTGAGTACAGCTTTGTCTGCAATGCTTGCAGGCAATCAGTATCTTGCGGGGTATGATGAGCCAGCACTCTATCCAAATATAAAAATATTTGCAGATACACTGGGTAATTTACCTACGAACCTGACGAACGGTATCTATGCCATAGGACTTAAAGAAAATGGCATCAAATTCAAAGAGGGAGACCCTACTTTTGTAGACAGGTATTTTATAGGAGATTTGGCAGGTGCTGAGATACATGAAGGCAATGTAAGTACTCTCAGGAATACTTGGGACAGTGCAGCAACAGATGTGTACAGTAGAAACCTTTCTGCTATTACTACCACCAATGGGCAAAGCTTGCTTTCTATGCTGCAAGGGGGTCAAAGCTTTTTAGATACGGTCACTATGATGACTACCAATGTGGACTTCATCGCCATTGGTGTCTGTGTCCCCAAAGAAAAACCAGAGACAACCCCTGTACCTGAAATACCTACACAACTAGAGTGTAATGAGGAAAAAGGTGAAGAGCTCCTCACTATATGGGGCGGCACCTCAGATGACTTTGCTCAGCCTGTAGATGGCACTACGCCGTCTGCAGCTGTTGTCACTGTGCAGGGAAATTACCCCAATAAATATGATGATATCATCAAAGAAAAAGTAGGCAGATTTGGCGACACACTAAACAATCCAAATAGCTATATCTCACAATTGGAAATACTCATCAATACACGCCCGAGCACGACTGTTTCAGGAGCAGGTAATGATAGAATCTTTATGGGAGATGCCGCCAACCAAATAGGTGCGATGTATGATCCCAATGCAGCAGGTATCGCAACACCCAACGGTGGTACGGCACACTTGATGTACGGTACTGATACTGTTTATGACAGCAATCAAAACCCCTCTGGTACACTACGCTCTCTGATGAATACAAACAACACAGACTTAGATGTATTGATACTTGACCAAACAGAAGTAGATACCATAAGGCTCAGTATGTGTGTCATTAAAGATAAAGAAGATCCTTGCCCAGATGGTGATGCCGATGGTGATGGTGTGTGTGACGAATATGATTGTGCACCTAAAGACCCCACTGTATGGGAAGGATGCGATGATAGTAATGATACTACACCAGATGGCTGCAGTAGCCAAAGTGTAAGCCTTGACTTGCGCCCTGCTACTTCTTGGATAGATGGTGAAACAGGAACAAACCCTCCAGTACATATAGATTCTGGATTTTGGGATACTGGTATGAATTGGTTCTCTTTTGATGAGGGCTGGAATAAAGTGCATAATCTCAGCATAGATTTTTGTGCTTGTGGTACAACGAATGTAAGCATCGACGAGATGAAGTCAGATAATCTTGCCAAGGTTTACCTAGATACTGATGCTACGCCAAGTAACTATACCAATATAGCACCAAACAACTATATAGTGACAAGAACAGTAAATCAACACCCTTCCACCATGAGGAGTTCTGCAAGCATTGAAAGCGGACAGCAGACGATAGCCTTTAGTGGAAATGCACCCGTGAATCATAAGCTACACTTTGACATCAAAAATGGTAGTGGTAGTGCAGGTGGATCAGTCAATGGTACACTAGAGTTTGTAGGGCATTTAGGTGTGTGTGTAGACAGCGATACGGTGGGCACACCGACAGAAGATAACAACACTATACCAGTACCCACAGATACTAACTGGACAGTGGCAACAGGAGAAGGAACAGTAGCGGTCATCACAGATATTACATGGGTACCCAACCCTGATGCACCAGTAGGGACCGAAGGCAATGGTACGGTAGTCATAGGTATCGCAGGCCCCATCATAGCGACCAACCCAGCAGGTAAGCCATTTGTAGATAAGGATCCAAAGGTAGTGATAGATGCAGGTGACTTGGAGCTTGTGGAGATGAGTGACGGTGCCATGGTGGCAGCAACCCACCTCATAAACCCACCAGAGTACACAAGGGACCCCGTCACGCAGATAGTCACAGACCATCAGCAAAACCTACAATGGCAAGATGATGAAAATGTGAGCATAGTGAGAAAACAGTGGGTAACCTCTGCAAACTACAGTGCTGGGAACTATATGGATACTTCTGGAGATACAGCTAGCACCTATTGTGCGGACTTGACGCTAGGTGGACATACAGACTGGAGGCTTCCTGCAAACCTCGAACTTTTAGGAATCATGGACTATTCAACAACAAATCCCGCCATAGACACTTCGGTATTTTTATATACAGCATCTAACTTCTACTGGTCGTCTACTCCCAATGGTAGCGACCGTGCATGGAGCATCAACTTCTCTATCGGCTACCAATATTACAACAGTACGAACTATAACGGCTATGTACGTTGCGTCAGAGACGGACAATAATTTTATTCTTTATCTTCGCTTCTTCTACGGTATACAGCCATGGTATACCGTAGAGAAGTGAAAGTCTTCTCTTATGCGACAATGCAATCCAAGAGGACATTGCGTGACAGTGTGGGTATTCTCTCTCAGTCAGAGGTACCCACAGGACAAGAACCTGCCAAAAAGGTTGACATTTAATCTAAATCGCATTATAATGTCAGTCACTGCAACATAGGTATACTTACTCTATGCGCAAACTTACAAAAACTTCTCCACACTTCAAGAGGAATCATGAGCGACCAAAACAGAAAAAATTCTGCCAATAATCATGGCAATAAAAATGGCAATAAAAAACACAGCAGAACCCACACGCCCGTACAGGGATACAAAGTAGAGACACTTCAGCAGAAGCCTCTCAATGAACTGCTCGATATAGCGATCAAACTTAATGTCGAAAACCCCAATGAGTTCCAGCGAAAAGACCTAATCTTCGAAATCTTGAAAAATCAGGTTTCTCAGGGAGGATATATCCTCTTTACCGGTATCCTCGAAGTGATGAATGATGGGTATGGCTTCCTGCGTTCTGAGGATGGGAACTTTGCTAACTCCAGTAACGATACCTATGTCAGCTCTACGCAGATCAAACGATTTGCACTGAGAAACGGGGATGTTGTTACCGGACAGGTGCGTTCTCCCAAAGATCAGGAGAAGTACTATGCACTCCTCAAGATCGAAGCGATCAACTACCTCCCGCCAGAGGAGTCCAAGAAGCGACCACTCTTCGATAACCTTACACCACTCTATCCCCAAGAGCAGCTCATCCTAGAGTACCATCCTATGAAAAATGCAGGCCGTGTCATCGATCTCTTCTCTCCTATTGGAAAAGGACAGAGAGCACTCGTAGTCGCTCCTCCAAGAACGGGTAAGACAGAACTCCTCAAAGAGATCGCACATGGCATCAGTGCGAACAACCCAGATGCCAGCCTCATGGTACTGCTCGTAGATGAGCGACCCGAAGAGGTCACTGATATGCAACGCTCAGTCAAGGGAGAGGTTTATGCCTCCACCTTCGACCTGCCAGCACAGAACCATGTCCGTACCGCAGAAATGGTGATCGAAAAAGCCAAGCGTCGCGTGGAGCTTGGCAAGGATGTCATCATCCTGCTTGACTCTATCACCAGACTGGCGCGTGCCTACAACACAGTCACCCCTAGCTCCGGAAAAGTACTCTCTGGTGGTGTGGATGCCAATGCCCTACACAAGCCCAAGCGATTCTTTGGTGCAGCGCGTAATATCGAATTTGGTGGTTCCCTCACTATCGTCTCTACGGCACTGATAGACACAGGCAGCCGTATGGATGAGGTGATCTTTGAAGAGTTCAAGGGTACAGGAAACTCCGAGATCGTCCTCAACCGTCATGTGGCAGACCGCCGTATCTACCCAGCCAT
>JALVVQ010000064.1 GCA_027023325.1 Campylobacteraceae bacterium
GTGCAGTCTGCCTCACCCGCGCTCAACTACGGCTTTGATGTGACTCCTGCCAGATTGATCACCGGGCTTATTACCGAGCGTGGCGTCTGTGATCCTAGCGTCAGTGCCGTTGAGACAATGTTTGAGGATCTGCTGTGAGCGAGACCGAAGGGGTCGTCAAATACACCTGCCACTTTGACAAGAGCAGGGCACTCAAGCCTGCGCTGATTCGCTCCATAGAGTCCTGTCGTGCACGGCTCTATGCTATGGGTCTTATCGGTGCCTATCCTGATGGTATCGGCTATGGCAATATCAGCCAGAGAGTAGGGCAGAGTGATACTTTTGTCATCACCGGTACGCAGACTGGACACCTACCCAGACTCACCCCCCGCTACTACTCACTGGTAGAAGAGTGCGACGACAGAGGCTTCTGTCTGCGTGCCACTGGTGCATCCAAGCCCAGCTCTGAGGCACTGACACACGGTACCATCTATGGACTGAGCGAAGAGATTCAGGCAGTGATCCATATCCACTCGATGGCACTGTGGCAGTTTATGCTTACGCATGACTATCTTCATACCGCCAAAGTCCCCTACGGTACCGTGGAGATGATTGAGGAGGTAATCCGCATTTATCACGATAGCAACCCGCTGGACAATCCCTGCTTTGCGATGGCAGGTCACGAAGAAGGGATCATCTGCTTTGGGCGAGAGATGGACGAGACAGAGAGGGTGCTGTATGGCGTACTGAAGGCATATCTTGATAAAACCAGTCAGTAGGTAATTTTTAATGGCGTTTATTGTCAAGGAGATGGCATATTTCTTAACATTACTGCGATACAATGCGCTGTATTAGATATCAATCAAAATGAAAGCACCTTATCATGATTCTCAAGCTTATCATTGCTGCCACACTTACCGGTATTATTAGTGGTTTTTTTATCACTCTGTATGAGTTGATGATTATTTTTGTCACCTATTTTATCTTTATGGGTGACCCGCTCCAGACGATTCCTACTCTACCGGTATGGTACCTCTATTTTCTGCCTACGGTAGCGATTTTTATCGTCAATTATTTGGTAAGCAAAGATGCCAATATTCGAGAATATTCAGTCAATGAGATTGCAGACTCTATCGCTCAGAACAATCTGACACTGAAGCTAAAGACACTTTTTTTCAAGATCATCAGCTCGACACTCTCCCTCTCCAGTGGTTTTATGGTTGGTACCGAAGGCCCCAGTGCGGGTATCGGTGCAATGATCGCCTATCATATCCATCGCTGGTTCAAGCTTCCTCCCATGCTGATCAAAATGATGATCAGTGTCGGAGCCAGTAGCGGTATTGCTGCTATTTTCGTCTCTCCTTTGACGGGTATTGCCTTTGCGGTAGAGCATATTGCCTATCAGTTTATCAAGCAGTATGTTGGCTATCTTATTCTGGCTTCGGTGATTGCCTTTTCTGTGAGCATCAACTTTCTCAACCCTATTGCTTTCCAACATTCATTGGGGCGTACTTTCAACAATGAGTATATCGTCGCCAATCTTATTTTTATTCCTTTTATTACCTTTTTTGTCTATTTTTATCTCTTTTTCAAAAAGCGTATCCTCTTCATGATTGACCTAGAGATATTCAAAAATGCACGCCGTTACCGCAACCATATCTTTGCCTTGATTGGTGGTGGCGCCGTAGGTACGATACTCCTACTGGAGCCTCATGCAGCATTTTCTGGCAAATCCATGGTGATGTATCTGATTAACCAGCAAACACATATTCCTCTGGTATTTATTTTCTCAGTGATTGTATTGCGTATTATCGGTACGACAGTCTCCCTCTATGCCAATGCCGTAGGGGGAATTTTCCTGCCGCTGATGAGTATTGGCGCATTGGTGGGGTATGGTTTTGGGGAGTTGTTTTCACTTTATGTATTTACGGTGGAGCCTTTCTATTTCGCCGCCATTGGCGCAGCGGTATTTATGGGAGTCATCATGAAGCTTCCCTTGACGGCTGTCATCCTGGCGCTTGAGACTACTTTTGACTATAATGTGGTGATCGCTACGGGGATCAGTGTCGTACTGGTAGAGTATTTCTCTCAGATCTACTTTACTATCCAGAGGCGCAATGTCACTAGAATAGACAGAATTTTTAGAAAAAAACGGAGGCAGAAAGAGAGAGAAGACAATGAGGCATAAAGGGAATCCGCTATTATTCTAGGTATACCGCATTGGATAGCTAAGCTAAAGTTGCATAGAATCAGGCTATAATTTATTGATACACAATAATATCAATTAGGTTGAATCATGGTATCAAAATTTATTATTTTAAGCTGTATTTTCCTTTCTTTTGCGCACGGGGGCATCAAAAACGAGAGGGAACTGACCCACAAGATTGAATCCTCCAGGGTGCTTTGTATGAAGATTATAAAGTCTCATGCACTCATAGGCACAAAAAATCATTTTAACGACCCTGATACACAAATGAAAAATGACTATGGTGCGCTAAACAACAATCTACTTGACATCAATCAGTATCTGGCAAGTCATCCCAGTGAGAACCTGCAAAAAGTCAAAGTGCTAACCGAGCATGCTGCTGAGACATTTTCTCAACTCAAAAAAAATGACCTGTTGCATCAAAATGGTGCAGATAAAGCCATCGCTTTTTTTAAGGTTTTAGAAAAAACAAGGGTGGACATCAACAAGGCTGCTGAGATTATGACAGCAAAAAAAGAAAAGAGGGATGTGTATTTCTTTACTACACGCTTGTCAACCATAGCGCAAAAAGCGGCTGCTGTTTACCTGTATAAGACCTGGGGTATAGCGTTACCCAAGCTAGATGAATACTTCGCTGTGATGACCAGAAAATCAGGAAAATCCATAAAAGCATTGGAAAAATTCGCCCAAAAGTTACAGCCCAAAGAGAAAGAAGCTGTACTGAAAAAGACACATATTATCAAGAACCAAATCATGTTTTTCATCATGTCGCGTCAGATGAAAGGACATATTCCCACTCTGCTGTATGACAAATCAAATAAGATAGAATACATGAATCATGAAATAGAAGATATTTTTGAAAGTATCAAGTGATATCTTCCCGCCGGAATACTAAGCCTTCCCCGAGTTTTCTAAGCCGTCAATAACCCTCCCTATGCCACAATACCGCAAAACTAAAGGGGCAACTCCATGAACTTTCAGAAGATTCTTGATGAGATCTATACAGAAATACAGCCAGAGCTCTCCCGTGGCAAAGTGGCGGACTATATTCCTGCCTTGGCAGAGGTTGAGAGAGAGCAGTTTGCGATGACGCTGACGCTGCCAGATGGGTCGATCTATTCGGTAGGTGAGAGTGACAAAGCATTCTCGATACAGAGTATCTCCAAAGCCTTCACCTTTACGATGGCGCTGGATATCTATGGCAAAGCACTCTATGAGAGGGTAGGGGTCGAACCATCAGGCAATCCTTTCAACTCATTGGTGCAGCTAGAATATGAGCAGGGCAAACCCAGAAACCCTTTTATCAATGCAGGAGCCATCACTATCACCGATGCACTCATCACCCATTATCAGGATGAGTACAAGACACTTGAAGCCATCATCAGCTTTGTGCGAAGCGTCAGTGACACACCAGAGCTGAGCTTTGACTCTGTGGTAGCAAATTCCGAGATGGAATACGGTGACCGCAATCTGGCACTGGCACGACTAATGAAGAGCTTTGGGAAGTTTGAAAACGAGGTGCAGCGCACGGTCATGACTTACTTCAAGCAGTGCGCGATCACGATGAATACCGTACAGCTCTCCCGTGCCATGCTCTTCTTGGCATTTGGCGGCACAGATCCGATCTCAGGTGTCACCTATGTCAACCCATCAAAAGCCAAGAGGGTCAATGCTATGATGCTGACCTGTGGTCACTATGATGCCAGCGGAGAGTTTGCCTTTCATGTAGGGCTGCCTGCCAAGAGTGGGGTAGGCGGAGGCATCGCTGCGACAGTACCGGGCGTGATGAGTATCGCCGTCTGGTCTCCCGGACTCAAT
>JALVVQ010000065.1 GCA_027023325.1 Campylobacteraceae bacterium
GGACTCCACACGCTGACTCATTGCCTCCATCCATTTACCAGTATTGACAGAGAGGTCTTTGATTAACTCAAAGGCAGGCATCGGCATGATCTGTATCTTACCGTCTGGGTAGTCTGCGGTAAGGGTACGACAGGCAAGCTGAGGCTTGCCATTGATCACCATACCACAAGAACCACAGATACCAGCTCTACAGACAAAGTCGAAACTCAGGTCTGCATCCAGACTGTCTCTGATCTTGTTCAAGGCGATAAAGAGCGTCATGCCCGGTGTCTCGGTCAGTCTGTATTCTACAAATGCTGGCTTGGACTCTGGGTCTCTTGGGTTGTATTTGAGGATAGAGAAGACCAGTTCTCTTCCTTTGCTTTCATTCTTACTCATGACCAACTCCTAAACGCTCATTTTTCTCTTTATAGTTCAGTGGCAGATGATAATCCATCAATGCTGCCTGTATCTCAAATCTGTCTTTGCCCGCTGCTTCCAGCTCTTCGCGGATCGCATCGACCTCTTCCTGTCGCTTTTGCGAGAGAGGATTTTCGATGGTCATTCCTTTGGCTCCATAGCCACGGAAGGCAGGAGGGATCTCCATCTTCATGATATCGAGCTCTTCATAGCTTACCTCTGGCAGCGTGGCATCATCATCTGGCCATGCAGTGAGCGTACGCTTGAGCCAGTTGGCATCGTCACGCTTGAGATAGTCTTCTCGGTAGTGTGCCCCTCTAGACTCCGTACGCAACAGTCCGCCATAAGCGACACAGAGTGCTAGCTTGAGCATACGAGGCACCCTGTAAGCCTCTTCAAGCTCAGGGTTGCCTGCTTTTGTCTTGCTTTTGACGACGGCTTTTTTACTGCGTACCAGTAGTTCTTGTAGCTCATCTACAGCGCTCTGCAGGCTGTCACCGTTTCTGAAGATACCCACATTGTCGTCCATAATTTTCTGCATGCGTTTTTTGATAGGGAAGATATCTTCTCCTTCGTTTCGCGAAAGAATCTCCTCGATATACTGCTCTTGCTTGAGAATCGCATCATGCACAGCCTTGGTACTGATGGTTGCCTCATGGTCTTCACAATAGTGAGCAAAGTAATTGCCTACGATCATGCCTGATACGACTGTTTCTGAGACGGAGTTTCCACCCAGACGGTTGAAGCCGTGCATATCCCAGCAGGCTGCTTCACCACAGGAGAAGAGCCCGGAGAGTTTCTGGGATTCGCCTGTGGGCTTGGTACGGATGCCTCCCATGGAGTAGTGCTGTGCAGGTCGTACGGGAAGCCAACCGGCTGCCCCTTCGTCAGCAGGATCAATGCCGTTAAACTGCTGGGCAATCTCCTGCACATCTCTGAGGTTCTTTTCAATATGTTCACGACCCAAGATGGAGATATCCAGCCAGAGGTGGTCACCAAAATCTGACGGCACCCCTTTGCCATTACGGATATGCTCCATCATACGACGGCTGACCACATCTCTGGAAGCGAGGTCTTTTTTCTCTGGTTCGTAATCCGGCATGAAGCGATAGCCATCCACATCACGCAAGACACCACCATCTCCACGACAACCCTCTGTCAAGAGAATGCCGGAGGGGACGATAGGAGTAGGGTGGAACTGCACGGCTTCCATATTGCCCAGTGTGGCAATACCAGTCTCTAGTGCTGCTGCCTGACCTGTACCCTCACAAATCACTGCATTGGTTGTGGTCTGATAGAGTCGTCCATAGCCACCTGTGGCAATGAGTGTACCTTTGGAGATATAGCCTTCCAGCTCACCAGTGATCAGATCTCTGACGACTGCACCATGACAGACATTGTCCTCGTGAATCAGCGAAAGCACCTCTTTGCGGTCTCTCACATCAACCTTCTGCTTCATTGCCTCATTGGCAACACCAAAGAGCATGGTGTGTCCTGTGGCATCAGCCGTGTAGCAGGTTCTCCATTTTTTTGTACCACCAAAGTCTCTGGAGGTGATTAGTCCATGTGCCTCATCGTCCTCCACAATCGTGGTTCGCTCTGCGTTGATGACTGCTTCGTGAGGGCCTTTGCGAACTCTAGTCCAAGGTACACCCCAGTTGGAGAGTTCTCTGATCGCCTTGGGTGCCGTGTTGACAAACATTCTGGCAACATCCTGATCGCATCCCCAGTCGCTTCCCTTGACCGTGTCCATGAAGTGGACATCTTCGTTGTCTCCCTGACTCATCTTGGCGTTGCCTAGACTTGCCTGCATGCCTCCCTGTGCCGCTGCCGAGTGTGAGCGCTTGACTGGAACCAAAGAGAGTACTATGGTATTGAGTCCCCTCTTTTGTGTAGCAACTGCCGCTCTAAGTCCTGCCAATCCACCGCCTATAACCAAGGCATCACAATAGGTAATTTTCATGAGTGTACTCCTTGTATACTATAAAGCTGTGTTTGGTTGAGACTTTGTGTCTGTGCAGGATGGTAGCGCTCACCATAGTTGGCTTTGTGCTCTAGTCCTATTTTGATATAGGCTGCCAGTGTGGTGAATCCAAGTACAAGGAAAAAGACAGTGACTGCCCACTTGATCTTTTTGAGCTTGGCCCGTGTGGCTTTGGCGTCTTTACCGTCAAACCAGCCCCACTTGACAGAAAGTCTATAGAGACCGATAGAGCCGTGCAACTCTACTGCCAAAAGCAGCAAGAGGTACAGTGGCCACATCCAGTCGCTGACCATACGGTCTGCGGAGCCATAAGGCCCGATCTTGTCTGCACTGGTCATAATCACATACAAGTGTACCGAGCCCAGGAAGAACATGGCAAATCCTGTATAGGCTTGAATAAACCAAAGCTTGGTATCATCATGCTTGAGCGCAGCAGTGTGTGTTTTCATGATTTTATACTGCTTATAGGTACTGGGAAACTTGCGTAGTGCCAGTCCCGCATGTACGATAAAGATGACAAATACAATAAACACTGCAATACTAACAAGGATAGGCTTGCTGTTGTCATCGCCAAAAATGAAGCTACCCTCAAACATCTTGGTGACGGTATACATAAAGTCATTACTAATCAGTATCGTAGAGACGAAGAGCATGTGCCCCCACATAAACAACCCCAGAAAAAGTCCCGTCGCACTCTGCCACCAATCTAGCTTGGCAGGGAGACGACTCTTGCGACCCTCTTCTGTCACACCCAGATAACCCTCTATAAGGCTACGCATTTTTATCCTTTTAAAACCCAGATTTTCATCGGGTATGTTTTCTTATATCCACAAAAGGGAAAACCCAAGTAAATATAAGAAAATTATAGTCCCATTTCTCTTGCTCAACACTTATTTTTTGGGAATTTATGAAATTATTTTAAAGCATAAATGAAACTGAATAATATCTTCAATAAAACTATAACAGTTCTTCTATTTTCTCATGGTATGGTAAAGTGCAAATTGGTTACAATACACATTTAATATTGATATAAAGGGTATACACTATGAGAAAAAAACTGCTGATACTTCTTCTTTGCTTCTCAGGAATGCAGGCAAACACAGTAGCGCATATAGGACTTGATGGTGTGGTACTGGCTGCCAAAGAGCGTGGAAACCTTTTTCAGATGCTGGGGTATTATGTACAAATTGCCAGTCGCTTGAATTATCACTATCCAGAAGAAAATTTGAGAAAAGATATGCGGGAGTACGAAGCTGTTCTTGACAATATGGAGAAATATTTGTCGCATATGGGCATAGGAGAGTATCTTGCGCACAGCAGAGAAACATGGAAGAAGCTAAAGACCGATCTAGTACAAAAAGGTCAAAGCAAACCAAACAAAGAAAAACTACACAATATGTTGACTCTGGTCATTACTCTCTCTGATGATATGAAAAAGATACAGTCACTATTGATAGAAAAAAGTTTTGATCTGGGTCTCAAAGCCGAAATTTCAGCCACTGCTGATATCATTACAGCTTCTGCTCAGCTTGCTACCTACTACATCATAAGTGTATCAATCGATCCCTCTGTGATCACAGAAGCACAGAAGCAACAGCCTATGATATCT
>JALVVQ010000066.1 GCA_027023325.1 Campylobacteraceae bacterium
TTGGGCTTATCTGGGTGCCAATCTGTTTTTTGGTGCAAGTGCCGGTGCCATACTTCCCTTTGTAGAGACCCTTGCCCTACAGGTAATCTCCAAGGAGCGCTACGGCAGGGTACGCCTCTGGGGATCGTTGGGCTTTATCACTGTAGCCCTCTCTCTAGGTGGGCTACTAAAAACACCGCAGGAAGGTATAGTCTATCTCAGTGCCGCAGCATTTTCCGTACTGCTTGCAGGATTTTTTATCGTACGATATGACCAAGAGGCAGCGCCCACACAAAGTATCCAAGAAACCAATCGAAATTTCTCTCTAGCAAAATACTGGGCATTTTGGCTCAGTGCCTTTTTGCTTCAGGTCAGTTTCGGGGGATTTTATAATTTTTTCACGATTTATGAAACAGCACATGGTCTCTCTCTGCAGACAGCAGGCTATCTCTGGAGTTTCGGTGTACTTTGCGAGATTGCCCTGTTCTATTATCAGGGGCCCCTGCTCAAAAGAAACCTCCTGAATCTACTCAAATTCTCTATCAGCGCTGCCATCCTTCGCTGGGCACTGCTCTACCTTTTCCCCGGCTCTCTTCCCATTGCGTACCTCTCTCAGTCTCTTCATGCCTTTAGTTTCGCACTCTATTATACTGCGGTGATCTCCTATGTCTACAACCTCTACACGCAAAAGAAGCTGGCACAGCAGTTTCTGCTTGGGCTCACTTTTGGGCTGGGAGGCTCCGTCGGTGCTCTGATCGCAGGAAAGATCTATGATCAGTACAGTGCATTGCTGTTTGGCTTTGAGACAGGTATGGCGATACTCTCCCTGCTTGCACTGCTCCTGCACCAAAAACGAAAGGAGTATCTGTCTCATGCCTAACAATCCACTCCAAACTGCTGTGATCTTTGCTGGAGGTAAAAGTAGCCGTATGGGTCGAGACAAGGCTCTACTTCCTTTTGGAGACAGCAGCTCCATGGCTGCACTTCAGTACAGAAAGCTCCAGCCACTTTTCCAGCATGTCTACCTTAGCGCCAAAACAGACAAATTTGACTTCGGTGCACCAGTACTGCTGGATCGCTACCCGGAAAGCTCACCCATGGTGGCACTTGCCTCACTCTTTGAGATACTCGACACAGAAGCAGCATTTATCCTCAGTGTTGACATGCCCTTGATAGAGACCTCCGATATAGAAAGGATGCGCACCTACTACTATCAGCAGTTACAGCCTGATATTCTCATCGCACAGAGCCCTAGAGGGTCTGAGCCACTTTTTGGGATTTATCGCAGCAGCATACTTCCTCAAATACAGGATCTTTTAAGGCAGGATATACACAAAATAGGTGCCCTGCTCGAACGCGCACAGACCAAACGACTCTCTTTTGCAGACAGTAGGCATTTTGCCAATGTCAATACCCCCAAAGAGTATCAATCTATACACCCTTAGGTATCTCCGGATCTGCCACCGATACAGCAGATTTGGACTGTGCGATATAGACTCCCAGCAGAATAACCGTACCACCAAGAATCTCACTCCATCCCAACTGTTCGTCAAGAAGAAAATACGCAAGTACCACAGCAAATACTGGAATCAAATTGATAAAAAGTGAAGCCTCTGAAGCCGGGATAGTGCTCACGCCATAGTTGTAGAGCCCATAGGCACCAAAAGAGACTGCAACCCCAAGGTAGAGCACTGCCAATGAAGGCAACAAAGGAAAGGTAACTGGGAGAACAGTAGAAGGAAGAATCAGAAAAGGTAGAAAAAAGAGTGACCCCACCAGTGCCTGAAATGCTGTCAGGAAAAGAGGCTTAAAGCGTTTACTGAGATGCTTCAGCGTCAAAGTATAACCCACCGCCATTACCATGGCCAGAAACTCCATCATGTTACCATACGGAGGATTGGGGGCATAGCTGCTTGCTTCCCCGCCAAGGCTAAGCCACACAGCACCTCCAAACGCCATGAGACCGCCCACAATAATCCTCCAATTCATCTTCTCTCCTATCCAAAGCCAGGCACCCAGCGCTACCATGACCGGCAATAACGCCGTGATCATGCCCGCCTGAGAAGCCGTGGTATTGACCAGCGCTTCAGCCTCAAAGACAAAGTAAAGGCAAGGCTCAAACAACGCCATAAGAGAGAGGTGCTTAATATCATTTTTACGGATATCTACATTTCGAAAGACTTTGGAAAAAAATATGAGGACAAACAGAAGTGCTATGGCCATTCTTGCAAAGATGACCACCATGGGATCATAGTGCAAAAATGCATACTTCAGTGCGATAAATGAACTCGCCCACAAAAGCATTGCCCCAGTCAGGGCAAAGGATGTGATGTATCTACTGGCTGACATTGCAGATATCACAGGCCATCGCTTCGCCTATCACATCTTTGGAAAATGTTAGAAATTTGTCAAAAAGGTCGCTATGGTATTTGTCTTTATGGTAGAGTGCATAGAAACTTCTGGTGCAATTAAAATCTTTAATATTGACTCTAAAAAGTTTGCCATCCTCTATCTCTGACTGCGCTGCCAAGGCGGAGAGGCAGGTAAATGATTTACCACTTTGCAGAATACTTTTGATAGACTCTGTATGCCCCAGCTCGAGAAAAATATTCAGACAAAAGTCTCTCTCTTTGATGTAGCCCAGAAATGTCTCTCTGGCACTGCTTCCTTCTTCTCTGAGTACCCATCTCTCCTGAGCAAGGTCTTTCAAGTCAAACTCTTTTCCCGCATACTCTGCGTTGGCAGTGACAACAATTAGCTCATCGAAGCCAATCCTCTCAGAGATGATATCACTGTCTTTTTCCAATGCTTCGACAAATGCCATGTCCAACTGACCCTCTTTGACCATAGAGGCTATTTTTCTTGTGTTGCCTTCCTTGAGCTGTATCTTGACATCGGGATAATCACTCATATAACGGCAGACGATAGGGGGCATCAGGTAATCCACGATGGTCGTACTCGCACCGATCCTGACCGTACCTTTGTCTTCTGTATTTTGAAACTCATATTCCACATCTTCCAGTCGTTTATAGATCGGCTCGACTGTATCGTGAAAATTTCTTCCCACTTCATTTAGGATAAGTTTTTTGTTGATACGGTCAAATAGCGGTCTTCCCAGTATATTTTCCAGCTCTTTGATTGACATAGAAATGGCAGACTGACTCAGTTCCATACTTTTAGCTACATGGGTCAAGTGCCCCATTCTCACTACATTTAAAAATATTTCCATCTGTCTTAACGATAATTTCATTGATAGCTCCAAAAATAATAATGTAGTATCATATCAAAATAATCGTTTGCTTTTGCAAAGTCTATCAAAAAAATTTATTTCCTTCTCCTGTAGCTTAGTGCTTCCAAAATATCTGACCTCTCTATTAGCTCATGTTTGGCAAGATCTGCAATCGTCCTGGCTACCTTTTTGATACTCGCAATACTGCGATGCGTCAAACCAAACTTTCCAATAGCCCCTTCAAGGATAGAGAGTGCTTCCTGGCTCATACTACAATATTTCTCAATTTCATCTTCTGCCAATTTGCCATTAAGCCTTGGCTGCCCTCTCTTTTTCTGCATGACAAATGCCTCAATGACTGCCTGATGCATCTGGGCAGAGCTTATATCTCCTTTGTCATCGCTACTTACCTCCTGCATCACCACAAAAAGATCGATACGATCCAAGAAAGGATCACTAAGTTTATTGCGATACCGCTTGATCTCTGCCTCAGAACAGCGGCATGGCTTGGTTTTGGAGAGTAGGTTGCCGCAGGGACAGGGGTTTTGTGCTGCCACAAACATTATGTCCGCCTCGTACTCAATCTTTGCGTTCACGCGGGCTATATGGACTTTTTTATCCTGCAGCGGCTCTCTGAGCGCCTCCAGTACCTGCTTGGAGAAATGGGGCAACTCGTCAAAAAACAACACTCCTTTGTGAGCCAATGCTACTTCACCAATTTTTGCCTGAGAAGAGCCTCCCCCAAATATGGAGGCAGAAGTAGCCGTGTG
>JALVVQ010000067.1 GCA_027023325.1 Campylobacteraceae bacterium
CTATCAGATAGATGTTGAGATCAAGGCTACAGGTCTTGCAAAATCCATGAGTGGCAACCTCGTGGAGCATCATACTTCCAAAGGCTTTATTAAAAAGGGGGAGTACTATGCCCAGAAGTACCGCATCCAAAAGAGAACCAAAAACAAGCGTTATTTCAAGGAGTATACATTTGACTATAAGCGAAAAAAGATTACCAAAATATCCAAAAAATGGAAAGAGGAAAAACTCTCTTATACTCATAAAAGTACACTAAAGTATTTTTCACAAAATGACCTTTTGACACTCTATCACAATATCATACATTTCAAAGCAGATGGAAAGCGAGGGCAATATACGATCAAGTCCGCAGGTGCAGAGCAGGGAGACAGCAAATTGCGCTTTACACTCTATTCGAAAAAACAAAATAAAAAGATGCTACAGGAGATGGGCATGGCGCAAGACGGGGATGTCTTGAAGCTTTTTATGAAGAGAGGATTTTTCTCTGACGGAAAGGGAAGCTTAACCTTTTTTATGGATAACAAAGAGGTGACACGGAAGGCTGTACTCAAAAGTGTTAAGATTCTGGGAACTGTGACAGCAAAGAGAGTACAATAGATATTTTGTTATAATAACCCCAATATATACAGAGGACAGAAAATGAAAATAGTAGAAGGCAACCTGAGTGTTGACAAGAAGAAAAAAGTCGCGATTATTTCCGCAAGATTTAACCATTTTATCACAGACAGACTGGTAGAGGGTGCCAAAGATGCTTACGCGAGACATGGTGGCAATGCTGAGGATCTGGATTTGATCTTGGTGCCTGGTGCTTTTGAGATCCCGTTTGCGCTGGACAAGGCATTGGCATCAGACAAGTATGACGCTGTCTGCTGTTTGGGTGCGGTGATCCGTGGTGCGACACCACACTTTGACTATGTCTCCGCAGAGGCGACCAAGGGCGTGGCCAATGTCACACTCAAGTATGGAAAACCAGCGTCCTTTGGTGTGCTGACAGTAGACAGTATAGAGCAGGCGATAGAGAGAGCGGGCACCAAGGCAGGCAACAAAGGTGCAGAGGCCATGACTGGCCTAATAGAGATGATCAATCTCTACAATGAGCTCGACTAATGGCAACACGACATCAGGTACGAACGGCTGTGGTAGGGCTGCTCTATGCCTATGACCTAGGCAACAAAGAGATCGCGAAGTTCTCAGATGACATCCTCGAAGAGGATAAGATCCGCAATAAGCAAAGAGAGTTCTCGCATAGGCTTTTTGACGGGACGATAGCACACCTTGAGGCGATGGATGAAGAGATCAAGAAGCACCTCAAAGAGTGGGACTATGACGGTATCGGCAAGGTAGAAAAAGCGATCATGAGGCTGGGTGCCTATGAGATATTGATAGAAAAAACAGACAGAGCCATCATTATCAATGAAGCCGTAGAGCTTGCCAAAGAGCTGGCTGATGACAAAGCACCGCAGTTTATCAATGGTGTGTTGGATGCAATTGGCAAATGATGCGTGATGGTGTTCTGGGTACCCACAAGGGGCACCCCTACGGAATTAAACCCTCTGAATCATCATAGATTTCACTCGATAGCTCTGGCAGTCACAAACGCAAGCGCCCATTTCATGGGTTGAGTGTTCCTTTGTCGCCATCGAGTGAAATCTATGTTTTTATTAGAATAAATGTAGGGGCAATCCCTTGTGGTTGCCCTTGTTGGAGTAAACTATGACAGCACCAAAAACAAAACGCATGACGATAGACGAAGCCGTCGATCTCATCGAAAATGCCGACCTCAAAACGCTAGGGCAGATGGCACTGGCACGCAAACGAGAGCTGCACCCCCAAAAGGTTACGACTTTTGTGGTAGACCGCAATATCAACTACACCAATATCTGCTGGGTGGACTGCAAGTTCTGCGCCTTTTATACCCATGAGAAAAAAGAGGATGCCTATATCCTCAGTTTTGATGAAATTGATGCCAAGATCGATGAGCTGGTAGCCATCGGTGGTACACAGATACTCTTCCAAGGTGGTGTGCACCCCAAGTTGGAGATTGAGTGGTATGAAGATCTGGTGGAACATATCCATCAGAAATATCCACAGGTGACAATCCATGGATTTTCTGCTATTGAGATCGACTATATTGCCAGACGCAGCGGATTGGGGATAGAAGAGACGCTGAGACGCCTGCAAGCCAAGGGACTCAGCTCTATCCCCGGAGCTGGAGCAGAGATACTCTCTGACCGGGTACGAGATATCATCGCACCCAAAAAGCTGGACAAGGATACTTGGCTAGAGGTACACAGGGAAGCACACAAGCTGGATATTAACTCCACAGCTACGATGATGTATGGCACCGTAGAGACGACCCGTGAGATCGTGGAGCATTTCGATCATGTGCGCAGACTGCAAGATGAGACAGGAGGCTTCAGGGCCTTTATCATGTGGAGTTATCAGAGCGACAATACAGCGCTCAAAAGAGAGCTACCTACACTCACCAAGACATCCTCCAACCGCTACCTTCGTTATCTGGCAGTGGCGCGACTTTTCCTGGACAATGTACCCAATATTCAGAGTTCTTGGGTGACACAGGGCAGCTATATCGGCCAGATGGCACTGCTCTTTGGGGCGAATGATCTGGGCAGTACCATGATGGAGGAGAATGTGGTCTCTGCTGCGGGTGCCCACAACGAAATGAATCAGGACGAAATGATTCGCCTGATCCGTGATATTGGCGAGCATCCTGCCAAGCGCAATACTGCGTATGAGATACTGGAGCGTTTTTGATGGCGGCGCAGCTATTGGCTATCGAGAAAGAGGGGCTTACCGTTCCCGTGATCTTTGAGCAGGAGACGCGACTGCCTCTGGTCTCCTTGCAGCTTGTGTTTCGTGACAGTGGAGCCTTGACAGACCAGATACCCGGTGTCGCCAAACTGACAGCCAAGTTGTTGGGAGAGGGAAGCAAAGCACTAGGGAGCGAAGGCTTCGCCGAGGCGCTAGAGAGTAGAGCGATCTCGTTGAGTGCCTCTGTCGGTGCTGAGACCTTTGTGATCTCATTGCAGGCGCTGGAAAGTGAGTTTGCCTTTGGGTTTGAGATGCTTTGTGCGCTTTTGGCAGATCCCAATATGACAGCAGAGGCATTTGGCAAAGTCCAGACGCAGATGGTTGGTACACTGACGCAGAAGCAGAGTGATTTTGACTATGTTGCCAATCTACTGCTCAAAGAGGTACTTTTCGCCGGTACACCTAGGGTACACCCAAGCAGCGGTACAGCAGAGAGTGTCGGCAGTATCACACTGGATGATATCCGTGCGTACAAAGATTCCTATCTGGGAAGAGGCAACTTCGTGATGGTCTTGGGTGGTGATATTCAGTCGCAGGAGGCAGAGAAGATGGTAGCAGGGCTTATGGCAGTACTGCCTCCCTGCATGGTATCGCCACTCCAGGAGATCCAAGCCACAGACACACCCCAGATGCGTACCCGCCATGCGAGTACAGAGCAGGCGTATCTCTATTTTGGTGCACCTTATCAGATGCCCTATGACAGCGATGAGGTCTATCTGGGAAAGGTGGCTTCGTTTGTGCTGGGGAGCAGTGGCTTTGGCAGTAGGCTGATGGAAGAGGTGCGGGTCAAACGAGGACTCGCCTACTCTGCCTATGCCAGCTTCAGCGTGAGTCGTACAGGAAGCTACATGACGGGGCATCTTCAGACCAAGCTAGAGAGTGCCTCAGAGGCCAAGGAGGTCGTGACCGAGGTGGTGCGCACCTTTGTCTCTGGGGGAATCACCCAGGAAGAGCTGGATGCTGCCAAGCAGTTTCTCGTAGGCAGTGAACCACTGCGCAATGAGACCCTCCAGCAGCGCATAGGCAATGCATTTCACGCCTACTACAACGGCAAGCCACTGGACTATCGCAAAGAGGAGCTACGACAGATAGAGGCTATCGAGCTGGAGCAGATCAACCGCTT
>JALVVQ010000068.1 GCA_027023325.1 Campylobacteraceae bacterium
ATCAACAGTAATTTTCGCAGGCGGTGACATCGCTCCTGTAGAGCCAGCAGCAGCGGCTCCAGCAGCAGATTGTTCAGATTTTTATGGTTCAGTAGGCGCTTACTACAGAACTCAGGCAACTGATACAGACGGTCTGTTTAGCACAAGTGGAGAAGACACAAACCTCTATACTAAATTTAGCGTAACAGCTGTTCTTGGTGTAGAAAAAACCCTGTTTAATGGTATCGGTTTCGGTGCTGAAGTAGCAGGTTGGTCCTCACTAGGATGGGATGATGTAGCTAGTCGTGCTCCTTCAAGAGAAGGTGGAGAGCTTTCTATGTTGTTTGCAACTGCTAGTTTTGGAAACACAGCTGTTAAAGTAGGTAGATTTGCTCTTCCAGCATCTCTTTCTCCATTTGCATGGTCAGACAGAACTGCTGGTGTACTTGATGTCACTTTCGAAGGTGCACTTGTAGCCAATACGGATTTTGCTGATACTACTGTCTATGGTGTTTATGTTAAAAATACATTTGACTCACCTGCAGGCGTAGGCACAAGAACAGCAATCGGTGCTGACGAAACTGGTCTTTTTGCACTGGGTTTTGTTAATAAATCAATTGCCAACACAACTATCACAGCTGTTGGATACTATGTACCTGACTTTGAAGTACTTGATGAAGATCTTATTGCTGGATTTGTAACTGCTAACACTAAGCTTGGTGACTATAAGCTTGACCTCCAGGCTGCATATGTAGACATAGATGAGGCTGCTGATCTTGATGCTACCTTTGCTATCGGTGCCAAAATCTCTGGTGATTATGGTATGTTTGATGCCTCACTGGCTGCTTCATATATCAATGAAGGTGTAGCGCCTCTAGCAGTAGCAGGTGGTTATTGGCTCTATACTGCCAACGAAGTTGACAATGTTCTTGTAGCTGGTAGTGCAACAAGTGCTGTACTCGCCAAAGTAGGCGTAAAAGTTGGTCCAGGTAAACTCTGGGGTAGCGTAGGATACTGGGCAGCTGATGATGCCGCTAACACAGATGCACTCGGTGCAAGAATTGGTTACAACTTTAAAGTAGCTGGTGTTGCAACAACTATCAACTACAGATACCTCAATACACAGGATGATGATGGTCGTGACGACGAAGTACATCAAGTTAGAATCGAAGCTTCATACAAGTTCTAGGATTTACTCCTAACTTTTAAGCTTCCTAGGGTTCAGGCTTCTGCCTGGCTCTAACCTCTCTTTTTATTTTCCCTTTTACTTTTTTTATCACAAAACAAAACCCATACCTATCAATAGAATCTCTTAATTCTAATTTCCCTCAACGTTTGGCACAGCCAAACCTACAGATACCACACCGAAATTTCTAATTTCTAATTTCTAAAATTTAGGGTCAGGTAACAAAACACAAATAGCCAAAGTTCCTAACTCCTAATTCATGCCGGTGCGATAGCAATCGCCCCCTACGCAAAAACAGCATATCCTCAATTTTTAATTTTTAATTTCTAATTCATGTTGGTGCGATTATGGTATAATAAATTAAATGCTTTGTTAAATCAAAAAAGGAGACAGCCATGAAACTAGCCTTAGATCTCGGAACGATTAGCATCAATGATCAAGAGGTCGCTATGTTTATCCAAAATAAAAATATAGATGAGATAAAAGCACTTTTTGTGAACTTCTTGAAAAAACAAACCACTACACAACAAGCTAGCGACAACCTAGATAAGCGATTAAAGAATCTAAAAGTAATCCATCCTGAAAAAAGCAGGCGAGTTGGAGAGGCTTTGGGCTCGCTCAATAAAAAATTAGAACCATTAAAGAATATCAACATTGAGGCTGAGAAAGAGAGATATGCAAAAGAGAAATTTGCATTATGAGCCTAAGAATATACATCGATACCAATATCTATCTAAACGCCATACTGAACCGAGATCAGGGGATTTCAAAAGAGATTTTTAGCTTTTTGGCGGGTGCTGATGTGGCACTTTATCTCAATGACATATCAGTCATCAATATCCATTATATCATCAAAAAATCATTCGATAGAGAGGGTATAGTAGAGGAATTGAAAACCATACAAAAAGAGAACAGTCTCGTATCAGTCGATGAAGAGATTATTGAAAATGCTTTGGATAGTGGGTTCAAAGACTTTGAAGATGCAGTTCAGTATTTTTGTGCAAAAAAAATAGATGCTGAGTTAATTATTACTGATAATACCAGAGATTTTGAACTCTCCGAAATTCGCATTATCTCTGCTAAAGATTTTCACAAAAAATATATTAAACCAAATTTTAGGTAACAATTTCCACAAATTCCTAATTCATGTTGGTGCGATAGCAATCGCCCCCTACACGAAATTGTAATTATGATATAATAGCATATGGAATACAAATTGAGTCAGCATGCCCTGAGTGTCACAAAAGCAAGGGCCATTAGGGAAAGTTGGACTAGAGACACCATAGACAATCCTGCATTGAAGCTGATTAAGGCACCCAATGAAGTTGCTCTGTTTTCAACCATAGAAGAGAACGACAACAGATGTCTAAAGGTAGTCATAAACCCTATCTCAATGATAATCATTACTGCATATTTTGATAGAAATGTGAGAAAGAGAGGATGCAAATGAAAATTATATATGACAACGAAACTGACAGTATCTATGTGAAATTTCTAGATGACAAGATCGTAGAAAGCGAAGAGAAAAATAGCGGCACAATAGTGGACTACAACGAAAAAGGTGAGATCGTAGCCGTAGAGGTACTCAATGTAAAAACAAACCCTTATGAGATAGACATCCCTACCGTCCTCCAAAGTGCGTAATACCCGTCCGTAGGGGGCGATGCCCAATTCCTAATTTCCTCTAAGCGTTTGGCGCGGCCAAACCTACGGATATCACACCAAAATTCCTAATTCCCACGCCCCCTCACGAAATTGTATTTATGGTATAATATTTTATTTCAAGAATATATAACTTAGTCTATGCAAAAGGTGTCCCATGAAAAAAAGATTTATCACTTTGAAAAAAATATCACTCCATGATGACAATCACCATAGCTTTATTTTTGGATTGACAGGAGATGCACTGCTGAAGATGATGACATCTATGACCGCACAACGCTATTTTGAAATACACGGCACCTATCCGCCACGACTGGATAGGACAAAAATGACCCTAGGACGCAGGAAAGTATAAGTACATGGATTACTTCAAAGACTACAGAGACATGCTGCAGCTGTTCAATAAATACAAAGTGAGATATCTTGTGGTCGGCGCCTATGCAATGGGGAACTATGGTTACAGCAGACATACACTGGATATAGACCTGTGGATTGAAAAATCTGTAGAAAATGCACTAAATATCCAAAAAGCCTTTGAAGATTTTCCCGTTCCTTATGAAATCACAGTAGGTGAACTAAATACCGAAAACCTTGTGTTGCAGATCGGTATAGATCCCATGAGGATTGATATATTGACAGATATTGATGGTGTTGATTTTGAAAAGGCATGGAACAACAGAACAAACAATAGCCTGTTTGGTGAAGAGATTCATTTCATAAGCATTCACGATCTCATCAAAAATAAAAGTGCCACCAATAGAACCAAAGATAAATATGATGTACTAGAATTGAAAAAGATTCTTGCCTCGAAACACTAATCCTAAATACAGTACAAAGAGAGATAACAATGTCATCATTAGGGGTCAGTGTTGGATCTTCCTTAAAATATGCTATGGACCTTTCAGATCAATGGTGTTGCAAGGGTGCAACACCTTACGGAAATCCCCCCACCGAAAATTTCTAATTTCTAATTCCTAATTCCTAATTCCTAATTCCTAATTTTCACCTCCACTGTACGAAATTACGGTTATGGTATAATAATGCATGACTATCTGTGTTTACTCGCATAATTCTCGGAACAAGGAGCAAGATTTGAATAGAGATACGATACTAGCACACCTGAGAAGACTTAAACCTCACTATGAAAAAGAGGGATTTGTCATAGAAGGGCTCTTTGGCTCCTATGCCAGAAACGAAGCAAACGAAAATAGCGATATAGATATTTTGATACATACAGAAGGGTCATTTGCACAAAGATACGGTCTTATGTCCATCTCCAGACTAAACAAGATACAAGAAGAGATAAGCACAGTGCTTCAAGTTCCTGTTGATCTCGCTTCATCTAGCGGTATGGGCAAGACCGCACAAAAATTTATCATCGGCAAAACGATTTATATATAAATATGTCCACACAAACTATCAGCAAAATATACTCTATACTGGAAAAAATAGAGTACATAGAACAAAATATTGAAAGTTGTGGCAGTGTCCATGGTGCCCTCTCTGACGAGATTACCACTAGACCTGCCATACTCATGCTACTGACAGGCATCGCAGAACAATTTATCAGACTGAAACAAGAACAAGATACTAGATTATTGTCTTTTTTCACAGAAGAAGAACTTAAAGGAATGCAAGATATAAGAAACTTTATCGCACATGATTATGATGGTGTTGAGCTCTCGATTATAGAGTGGCTACTACACAATGCCATGCCAAAATTAAAAACGAAATGCCAAACAGCCATAAGTTTCCACGAAGAAGCATGTCCAAAATAGTCATGCCGAAAATACCAAAAGAGAGATAACCATGCCAAAAACCCTCCACCTTGTTAGCCTAGGCTGCACTAAAAACCTCGTAGACTCTGAGATCATGCTCGGTCGTCTTCAGGAGTATGCTATGACCGATGATCCCGATACCGCCGATGTCATTATCGTCAATACCTGCGGCTTCATCGAAGCTGCCAAAGAGGAGTCTATCAACACTATCCTCAGTATTCATGCGCAACGCAAGGAAGATTCCCTGCTGGTCATGAGTGGCTGTCTGACTGAACGCTATCAGCAAGAGCTTCAGGAGAGCATGCCAGAGATTGATATTTTTACTGGTGTGGGCGACTATGAGAAGATCGATGAACTAATCATGAAGAAGCAGAGTACTTTCAGCCCTGAAGTCTATCTCGCCAATGAAAAGGCAGACAGAGTCATCACGGGTTCTGGCTACCATGCCCATATCAAGATCGCAGAGGGTTGCAATCAACACTGCTCCTTCTGCGCCATCCCCAGCTTCAAGGGTAGGCTTCACTCCCGCACGATAGACTCACTCATAACAGAGGTAGAAAATCTGGTCGCTGGCGGCTTTTGGGACTTCTCTTTTATCTCGCAGGACAGTTCCAGCTATGGGCGGGACATGGGACTGAGTGATGGACTCATCGACCTTATCCATGCGATAGAGGCTATAAAGGGCGTCAGAAGTGCCCGCATCCTCTATCTCTACCCCAGCACCACCTCTTTTGCTCTGATTGATGCGATTGCGGATTCTGCTATCTTTCAGACCTATTATGACATGCCCATCCAACACATCGACAACCAGCTCCTAAAGACCATGAAACGAGGCTTCGGAGAGAAGCAGACCATCGCGCTTCTAGAGCACATGAAAAGCAAACCCGATGCTTTTATCCGCACCTCTGTCATCGCTGGACATCCCGGGGAGAGTGAGGAGAGTTTTGCAAACCTGTGTGCCTTCATGGAAGCGTTTGGCTTTGACCGTTTCAATACCTTTGCCTACTCCAATGAGGAGACAACCACTGCGTACACTATGAAGCAGGTACCACAAGAGCTTATCCACGCACGCTCTGCCACACTCGGAGAGATAGCAGAGCAGAGCACGCACAAGTCACTGGAGAAGATGGTAGGAAAAACCATCGATGTGGTCATTGATGGAGAGAGTGATGAGCATGCCTATCTTCTCTCTGCACGACCCCTGCAATGGGCAGTTGATATCGATGGTGAGATACTGATCAATGATACCGCAGATATGGCCGTTACCTTTGGGCAGGATTACAAGGTCAAGATCACTGAATTGGTCGGAGAGCAGTTACTTGCTAGCATTATCGCATAAATCACTGCTTGAGGGACAGAAAAATCTGTTGGCTTTCTCTGCGGGGATTGACTCTTCGGCACTTTTCTTCCTACTTATCGAACATCATATCCCTTTTGATATCGCTATCGTAGATTACGGTCTTAGGATACAAAGTGCAACAGAGGTGGCCCATGCACAAGCACTGGCAAAAGAATACCATATCCAATGCTACACGGCAGAAGCCCCCATCTTCCAAAGCCATTTTGAACAGCAAGCCAGAACATTTCGCTATCGGTTTTTTGAAGAGATCATCAGAGAGTACGGCTACGATATACTACTCACTGCCCATCAGCTCAATGACCAGCTGGAGTGGCTTTTGATGCGCCTGAGTAAGGGGGCGGGGCTTAGTGAAATGATTGGTCTGAAGCCTGTCAGCCAAAGGGAAGGCTATACACTGGTGCGCCCCCTGTTGCCACATAGTAAAGAAGCGCTACTCTCCTATCTCGAAAAAAACGACTACCCCTACTTTATGGATGAAAGCAACAGCAGTGATGCCCATGAACGAAACCGATTCAGAAAACACTTCTCTGACCCCTTTATCGCACAGTACGCAGAGGGTGTTGCACGCAGCTTTGGCTATCTGCATCAGGACAAAGCAGCACTGGAAGAGAGATTTGAAACCCTCTACACCCACAAGGCACTAAGAGTTATCAAGCTGCATACCCCCTCCGCCAAAGCCAAAGCAGCCGACCTGACACTCAAAGAGCTTGGCTACCTCCTCTCCGCCTCCCAGCGAAGCGAGATCACCAAAGCACAGAGTCTGGTCATAGGAGGCACATGGGCAGTAGAGCAGCAAGGAGCACTACTCTACATCGCTCCCTATCTCACTGTAGCCATGCCTAAAGCCTTTAAAGAGCAGTGTCGGATCACCAAGGTTCCGACAAAGATACGTTCGTATCTATATACAGAAAAGATTGATATTCAAAATCTCCCGTAGCACTTTATTTTGCTAGGGGGTGTGCTTTCATATACTCCTCCATTTTTTTGGAGCTGGCGAGTTTGGTATAGACCTGTGTGGTCGCCATAGAGCTGTGCCCCAGAAGCTCACTGACATCAGAGATACGGGCACCATGATGGAGCAGATGGGTAGCAAAGGAGTGGCGTAGCTGATGGGGCGTGGCTTTGATGCCTTGGGACTTGAAAAGCTTATCTATCTTGTAGCGTAGCTGTGCAGGGTTTAAAGGTATCTCTTCTTTTTCAAAAAGGTGTGTCTTGGGATGATAGGTACGAAGATACTGCTCTAAAAGCCTCCGGAGATAGGACATCAAAGGTAACTGCCTTGTCTTGTTTCCTTTGCCTCTGATCTCAACCCACTCCGCAGAGATCTGATCCAGCCTAAGTCCACTGAGCTCACTGATACGCAACCCCAGTCCATAAAGCATGCTTACAAGCAGTTTGTCGCCCAACTCTGCCTCAACCAACACCTCATCTATATACTGCTCCTCAATGGGCTTGGGGAGTGTCTGAGGTACCTTGATGGACGCATCCCCCGTAAGCTTGAGCGCTATTCCCTTATGGTCTTCCAAATAATGCACAAATGAACGAATAGCACTAAGTTTTTTGGTGATTGTTTTTTTACTGTTGGAGGCGATCTCCAGGCGAAGTGACATGATATCCAGTGTCTGCCTCCCCTCCTCCTCATAATACTCGCAATGTGCATGCATCTGGGAAAGTGCCGTGCCATAGGTTGTCACCGTATGTTCACTGTACCCTCTCACCGAAAAAAGAAAATCCAGAAAATCATCTATATATGCTTTAAGCTGCTCTTTCATGGGAATAGCATACCGAAAAAAAGTTTATCCGAGGATGAAGGGATGCCCTAAAGACTATATGAGAGTTCCATCGAGTGCGCCTCTGGAGGTTTTGACGACACGAACAGGCACTATTTTTCCCAGTAACTCTTCGCTTCCATCCACAAAGACCAGTTTTCCATCGTCACTGCGCCCCGCAATTTTACCATAGGGCTTGAGCTCATCAAAATAGACTTCATGTACTTTGTCGAGCTGCCCGCCCATGATCTCATCCAGTATCTCTGTATGGCGTGTCTGCAAGCAGCTAAGACGCACGGAAGCGATCTCTGCATCCACTTGGGTTTCATAGAGTGCAGCCTCGGTCATAGGGCGAGGAGAGTACTTGAAAGAAAAAAGCTGATCGAAACGTACCTGCTCAAGAACCTCCATTGTCTCTTCAAAGTCTGCATCACTTTCGCCAGGAAAACCAACGATAATATCTGTTGAGATCGTAGCCTCTGGGCAAAGTGCACGGATCTTGGCACAACGGTTCAGAAAGTTCTCCTTGGTATACCCACGCTTCATCGCTTTGAGCAATTTTGTAGAACCGCTCTGCAATGGCACATGTATCTGCTTGCATATCTTGGGATTGGAGGCGAACTCCTCCAAAAAAGCATCATCCATATGTAGCGGATGAGGAGAGGTAAAGCGGATACGCGCTAAACCCTCTATCTTAGAAACTTTTTGGAGCAGTCCTGTAAAGTCTATCTGCTCCTCATGCGTACCAAATCTTCTGCCGTAGTTATTGACATTCTGTCCCAGCAGCATCACCTCTTTGGCACCTGTAGCCACTGCTTTGGTAATCTCTTGTACGATCAGATCACTGGGGATGGATATCTCTTCCCCTCGTGTTGCCGGCACGATACAGAAGGTGCATCCCTTGTCGCAACCGATAGAGATATTGACCATTGCCTTGAAGGGATTGCTTCGGTACACCCCAAAAGCATAGCTGCTCTCATCGTAGTCTGTATCGACTTCAACCGCATGTTTGATATGTACGATCTCAGCGATCTTGGATACATTTCTCGCACCCAATACAAAATCTACAGAGGGGGCTCTCTTGATGATCTCTTTACCCAAGTGGCTGGCCGTACATCCGCAGACACCGATCTTGGCAGTAGGTTTTTTCTTTTTGTTGAAGACGCCGATCTCAGAGAAAAGCTTGGCCACGGGCTTCTCCCTGACAGAACAGGTATTGATCAAGATCAGGTCTGCCTGTGAAAGATCCTCAGTCAGCGCGTAACTCTCTTTTCGGTTTAGCTCTGCAATCATGTGCTCACTGTCTCGCACATTCATTGCACAGCCAAGCGTCTCTATAAAAAGTTTTTTAGGCTTCGGCATGCATTATTTACACTGCTGCTTATTTGACAATATGTACTTCATAGGTAAACTCACCTTCAGTCAGCCCATACTTGATCTCTCGCATATATACGCTATATTCTCTCTCGTCAAAGTAGTCGATAAGTGCCATAATATCTTTATGGGTATTGTCCTTATCAAAATAGAATATAGACTTGTCAGACAGCTGCTCTTCTATCTTACCAAGCTCAATGGTCTTAGGTTTTGCTTTAAGCGTGGTTCGCGCCAATTTTAGTTTCATAATAATATTTTCCTCGACAGGGTAGACCCCCATTTAATTATTGTGATTCTACTTTATTTTGTGTAAAGGTATGATTAGATACAATCATCTTCTCTAAAAAAAGAAGAATCCCACACAAAGTGTTACTGTTACGCTGATTTTATCACTTGTGTGAAACTATAAAGGTACTATCATGGAAAAAATACTGGATATCATTGAAGCTATTGCGCATGAAAAAAATATCTCCAAAGAAAATGCTGTAGAAGCTTTCAAGGATGCGGCGGTCATGACTGCCAAAAGACTTACCACAAGAGAAAGCTCGTTTGAGGTGATGATAGATGATGACACCAGAGCCTATACGATACAGCGTGTGATCACCGTCGTCAAAGATGAAGATGAGAGGCTCGAAGAAGAGAGCGACAGCTACATGGCACTCAGCGAGGCACTCACCTATGACAGCGAGATAGAGATTGGGGATCAGATCCGTAGCGAAATGGTACTCGAAGACTATGGCCGTACCGCTGCAGCCAACCTTTTCAGAGAGCTTGAATACCACATCCAAAGACGCATCGAGCAGGATCTTTTTGAAAAGTACAAATCCAAAGTCGGTACTGTCATCATCGGTACTGTCAACCGTGTAGATGACGAAGAGAATACCTATGTCGAGATCGGTGAACTTAAAGGAATTATGAGTCAACGAAACCGTATCAAGGGAGAAAGTTTTAAAGTAGGTGATACCCTCAAGGCGCTCTTGCGTTTTGTCAGCATCGATCCTCAGTACGGTATGTTCCTCGAACTGACAAGAACCTCTCCCAAGTTTCTGGAGAAACTAATGGAAAAAGAGGTGCCTGAGATACAGGATGGTGCCGTGGATATCATCTCTTCATCCAGAATTCCCGGAGAAAGAGCCAAGATCGCGCTCAAAACAGACCAACTCAATGTCGATCCCATCGGTGCAGCCGTAGGACAAAGAGGGGTACGGATCAATGCAGTATCTGGCGAACTCAATGATGAGAATATCGACTGTATCGAATACTCACCGATCCCAGAGATGTATATTACCAGAGCGCTCTCCCCTGCGATTGTCAAGAGTGTCAAGATCGAAAACAGAGATACCAGCGAACAGAAAGCTATCGTCGATATTACCGCTGACCAGAAAGCCAAAGCGATCGGAAAAAGTGGTATCAATATCCGTCTGGCCTCTATGCTGACAGGCTACCAAATAGAACTCAACGAAGTAGAAGGAATCACTGATCGTTCAGCCTCTACTACCGAAATGGAAAATCAAGAGAAAAGCACAGATACCTCCGCACTAGAGAGTCTCTTCTCATAAGAAATATCGTAGGGGCAGGCCTCGTGCCTACCCTTTTTCTAGGTATCGAAGAAGAATGAAAAAAGAAGACCGTTAAGGGCAACCACGAGGGATTGCCCCTACGCTGTCACCAACGCCATAAAACTCTCTACCTCTAGCGAGGCGCCTCCTACTAGTACGCCATCTACGCCATCTACTGCAATAATCTCTTGAATATTGTTAGGTTTAACACTTCCCCCATAGAGTAGCGGAACATTGATATGACTTTTAAGCATCTTGTGGGTGCTGCTAATCTCTTCTACTGTGGCACTTCTGCCTGTACCTATTGCCCAGATGGGTTCATAAGCGACGATTAACTTTTCACCATGGGTATCAATCCCTTCAAACTGCGCCAAAAGGTAGGAGGCAACAGCCTCGTCCCCCTGCTCTCTGACCTCTAAAGGCTCACCGATACAGTAGATGATTTCAAAGCCCTGAGAAAGAAAAAACTGAAATTTCTCTGCAATCACCTCTTGAGACTCCCCCAAAATCTCTCTGCGCTCACTGTGTCCGATCAATATCGTTTTGATACCAAACTCTTCTAGCTGCACGATGCCCGTCTCGCCCGTATAGGCACCACTCGTGGCAGGATAGGCATTTTGTGCCCCCACTGTAAAGTCACCTTTATAGCTATCCAGTGCTGTCGCAGGGGGAAATACCACTACTCTGTCCTCTACTCTCTTTTCTCCCATACGCTTTGCGAGTGCCTGCATATAGTCTGCGGTCGTTGCTCTTGTATGGTTCATTTTAAAATTGGCTGCAAATATCATTTTCTACTCCTTCAGTGCTTCAATTCCGGGGAGCACTTTCCCTTCGAGTAACTTGAGACTCGCACCACCACCGGTACTGACAAAAGTCATTTCATCTACATCTCCTGCTCTGGCCGCCACATCTGCCGTATCCCCTCCACCCACGATAGTCGTCGCATGGGTCTCAGCGATATAGTGCGACATCTTGGTCGATCCTTTGGCAAATTTATCCATCTCATAGACCCCCATAGGGCCGTTCCAGATAATGGTCTGTGCATCATTGAGCACCTCTCTGAAAAGTCTACTGCTGGCAGGGCCGATATCCAGTCCCATCCAATCCGCAGGTATCTCCTGTGTTGGGAAGTATTTGACGGTACTGTTTTCACTAAATTCAGGTGCGGCAACGACATCAACAGGAAGGTAGAATTTGACATTCTTCTCTTGTGCTTTTTTCATAATGCTGGTTGCCTCATCCAGTAGATCATTCTCTACCAGCGAATTACCGATCTCATAGCCCATCGCCTTGAGAAAGGTGAATGCCATACCTCCCCCAACAATAACTTTGTCCACCTTATCAAGCAGTTTTGTCAATGCCTGTAGTTTGCCTGAGACTTTGCTCCCTCCCACAACCGCAACAAAGGGTTTGGTAGGATTCTCCAATACCCTGCTAAAAAAGTTTACCTCTTTGGAGAGCAAGAAGCCAGCACCTTTCGCATCCTTGTCAAACTCTTCTGCCATCGCATAGATAGAAGCATGTTTTCGGTGGCAGGCACCAAATGCATCATTGATATAGATATCTACCATGCCTGCCAATGCTTTGGCAAACAGTGCATCATTGTTCGTCTCGCCTGCATCAAATCTGAGATTCTCCAGCAAAAGCACATCCCCTGTCTCCAGAGAATCTGCCAATACTTTGGCTTTTTCTGTGACTACGGCACCTGTTTTGGAATCATCAAAGAGCAATCTGTTTTTTATCTTGAGCAGCACATCCAGCCGACGGTACACTGCCTCGAGTGAATACTTTTCCTCATACATACCCGGCTCAGGTCGCTCAAAATGTGACCCCAGAATAATCTTGCACCCTCTGTCTACACAATATCGGATTGTTTGTAGTGCTTCTCTGATCCTGCGATCATCAGTGATATTGCCAAACTCGTCCTTGGGAACATTAAAGTCACATCGTATGAATACTCTCTTTCCATCGATATCTAGCTCTTTGATCGTTTTCAACTTGATTCCTTGTTTTTTTGATAAAATTATAATTATTTTACTGAATTAGAGGTTACTGCTTGGTTAAACACAGACCGTCTGTTGCACTGTTTGGAGGGAGTTTTGATCCGCCACATGAGGGGCATCGGCGTATTGTAGAGGTACTGACAACACTGGACGATATTGACAAAGTCATTGTCATGCCAGCGTTTCTTAATCCCTTCAAGACCTCCACACTGGCTTCTGCCGATAGGCGTCTGGCTTGGTGCAAAAAAGTCTGCCGTGGAAACAAAGTGATTATCAGTGATTTTGAGATATCCCAGCATCGGCCAGTCTATACGATTGAGACACTCCATGCACTCCAAAAAGAGTATGAGGTCAAGTATCTTGCCATAGGCGCTGACAATCTGGATAAGATCATGCACTGGAAGCACTTTGAGGAGATCAATGCACAAGTTACTTGGCTTGTCTTCACCAGAGGTCAAACAACGCCAGATTGCAGATTACTCATGCACTGCATGGTTATTGCGCTGCATCTGCCTGTCAGTTCTACTGCGATTCGCGATGGCAAAGACATGAGGCATATCGATAGCACTATTCTCGATGAAGTAACAGACATACTACACACAACATGAAGGATACACATGACTATCAAAGAGAGAGTTGACGCTATTGTCAGCGTCCTGGACAACAAAAAAGCAGAAGAGATTGAAGTATTTGATCTCTCCGATACTGACTACATCGCCAAAGAAGTAGTCATTGCCAACTCATTTGGAGGAAAGCACACTATCGCACTCTATGAGCATCTCAAAAAAGAGCTCAAACCAAAAGGAGAAGAATTTCTCGGAGCAGATGAGAGTGATGACTGGGTCGTCGTTGACCTGGGAGATATCATTGTCCATATCATGACACCTGCCTACAGAGAGCACTATTCACTGGAAAAATTCCTTAGTGAACTTGAGTCCAGAGAAAGCTAAATAGCTACTAGTCAGTCAGCTCTTGCTTGAGCTTCTCCTGATTGAGCTTTTTGATTAGTTTTTCAGAGAGCGCCCCATAGCTCTCTGCTTCCAGTTTCAGCATTTTTGATATTTCATCTTCTGAGCTCCCTGCTGCCCATCCGAGCAACAACTTGTACTCTCTTTTGGTGAGCCTTGCCTTGAGCACAGGCAACAGCGCTGCCTCCTCCTTGAGACTTCCGACCAGCTTTCTAATATGTTTTGTGATTGTTTGTTGTATCATGCCATTATCCTAAGTATTCGTGTCCGGATCCCTCTAGGAGCTCCAGCAGTAAAAACAGTCCTATGGTAAACACAGGAGAGAGTATAAGCCACCAGTAGTAGCGATTGCGTATCAGATAATAGAGCAGCCCCAGCCATGCCCCTATCAGCAGCACCAGATGAGTGATGTAGATAGGAGGAACCATGCGTGTAATATTGCCTGCGATACCCAGCGAAACGATGAGTGCAAATGATCCAAAGGCAATAAGAAGTTTTCGAGTATTTCGATTACGCTTGTATTGCAAAAAGATCAGTGCAACCGTGGCCAAAATAACCAATACTAGTAATGCTTTCATTGGCGTATCCTCCCTAGAGTCTATCCAGCACTTCGATACCCAACAAGGATAATCCTTGCTTGATCGTGCGCGCTGTTAAGTCAGCCAGTAGCAACCTGCTTTCTCTCAATGCTTCTGGTACCTCTTCTTTGAGAATAGGATTTTGCTCATAAAACTTCATGAAAAGCGTGGTCAACTCATAGAGATAGCTGCTGATATAGTGTGGCATGGACTCTCTTGCTGCCCCGTTCAGTACATCTTCAAAGCGTAGGAGCATCAGCCCCAGTCTAGTCTCCAATGGATCTTGTAGTGTTATCTTGCCACCAATCGATCCATCATGCTTGCGAAAGATCGACTGGATACGCGCATACGCATACTGGAGGTAGAGGGAAGTGTTACCCTCAAAACTCAACATCTTGTCCCAGTCGAAGATATAGTTAGACTCACGGTTGACAGAGAGCTCTGCATATTTGACTGCACCGATACCGACGATGCGTGCTACCTCATCCACCTCCTTCTCTTCTTGGGTATCTCGCTCCTGTATCATGGTTTTGGCTCGGACCACTGCCTCATCCAGTAGATCGATCAGCTTCACCGTACCTCCATCTCTGGTCTTGAAAGGGCGACCGCTCTTATCCAGCATCATCCCAAAACTCACATGCTCCATCAAGACATCTTCGCCTACAAATCCTGCCCTTTTGGCAGCATCAAACACCTGCTTGAAGTGCCCCGCTTGCCTAGCATCTACCACATAGCTGATCCGCTTGGCACCCAACTCTTGCACACGATACCTGATCGCTGCCAGGTCTGTGGTAGCATAGAGGAATCCTCCATCACGCTTCTGAATGATCAGCGGCACTTCGCTGCCCTCCATAAAGACGCACTGCGCCCCATCACTCTCAGTAAGTATATCTTGAGATTTCAAGGATACAAGTACCGCGGGTAGCCTGTCGTTATAGCTGCTCTCAGCACGCACATCCTCTCTGCCCAAGGCGATGCCCAGTGTCTCATACACGGCTTCACAATGCCCCAAAGAGACATCGATAAACTGCTGCCAGAGTTTTTGACAGTGACTGTCGCCTCCCTGAAGTTTGACCACATACTCTCGTGCCATATCTGCAAAGTCCGGATCACTGTCAAATTTGACCTTGGCATCCTTATAGAACTGCTCCAAGTCACCCAAAGAACTGTAGGCATCCTCACCGCTGACTTCCAAATAAGCAATCAGCATCCCAAACTGCGTCCCCCAATCACCGATATGGTTCTGGCGGATCACCTCATCACCCAAAAAGCCAAACAGTCTCGCCAGTGTATCGCCGATAATCGTAGAGCGCAGATGCCCCACATGCATCTGCTTGGCCATATTGGGGCTGGAGTAGTCTACGACGGTTTTGGTACTTTCAGTCTTGACCTGCACAGACAGCCTTTTGTCTGTCCAGGCCTCTTGAAGTCTCTCCTCTATCCACGCAGGGTTGATCCAGAGATTGATAAAGCCAGGGCCGGCAATCTCAGTCTGGGAGATGATGCCTGTCGTATCTATTTTCTCCACAATCTCTGCTGCAACCTGTCGGGGATTTTTGCCAAGCTGCTTGGCCAAAGCCATGGCACCATTGAATTGATAGTCTCCGAATTCCGGCTTTCCGGCTTCCGTGACAGACATAGGTGCTGCCTCGATCCCTGCTTGAGAAAATGCTTCTTTGATGATCTGGTCTAGTGCTGTTTTACATTTCATTGATATTCCGTAAGTGTAGGTATTTACTTGGTGCGGTAATGAAGTAGTAGCGTGTGCCTAAGGCACACGCTTGACACTCTATGCAGGGTGTCTCTACTGTATTATTATGCTTTGTCTGCTACTTTTTCGCTGACACTCTCTGTAGCCTCATTGATTGCCTCTTTTGCATCAGCGATCTCTTTTTTGGCA